>JBKHIN010000154.1:0-6998 GCA_046538635.1 Alphaproteobacteria bacterium | reverse complement strand
ACAAGCTCCACATGGGCGGACCAGACGAACTGGTCCACTGGAGATACATGGTGCAGCCGGTAGCCGCCTTCCACAAGCGCGGCGGCGTCGCGGGCGAAGGTGGCGGGATTGCAGGAAACGGCGACGACGCGCGGCACAGCGGAGGCGGCCAGCATGCGCGCCTGGGGGAGCGCGCCCGCGCGCGGCGGATCGAACACGACCGCGCCGAAGCGTTTCAGTTCCTTCACCGTCAAGGGGGCGTGTTCGAGGTCGCGCCGTTCGGTGGTGACGGGCTTGAGGCCGGAGGCATGGCGCGCGCCCTGCGCCAGCGCCGCCAGCGCGGCCGCGCCGGCCTCCACCGCGTGGACGGGGGCATTCCGGGCGAGGGCGAAGGTGAAGGCGCCGAGCCCGGCATGCAAGTCCGCCACGGGAGCGGCCTCGCCAACCGCCTCCAGCACCAGCTTCGCCAGCGCCGCCTCGCCCTCCTTCGAGGGCTGGAGGAAGGCGCCAGGCGGCGGTTCCACCGCCACGCCCGCCGGACGGACCACCGGCACGCGCCGCTGGATCAACACTTCGCCCAAGGCGCTGACCCGGGCGGCGTCATGACGGTTCGCCCATGAGGGGATGGCGAGCGGGTTCGGGCCTTCCGGCTCGAACAGCAAATTCACGTCGAGGCCGGTTTCAGTGGCGGTCACGTGGTAGCCGCCCGGCCCGGCAATCTCCGCCAGTTCGCGCAGGGCGGGCAGCGCCTCGACCAGTTCCGGAACCAGCACGTCGCAGGTTTCGATTGCGGTCACGCGGTGGCTGCGCCGTTCGGAGAAGCCGAGCACCGTATTGCCCTTCGCACGCGCCGCCTGAAACGTGGCCCGCCGCCGCGTGGCCGCGGGCACGGGGAGGCAGTCGCGCACCGGCACATCGCCCAGCCCCCGCGCCGCCAGCGCCGAGACCACGAGATCCCGCTTGAACGCCAGATACGCCTCGCGCTCCACATGCTGAAGCGTGCAGCCGCCGCAGACGCCGAAATGAGGACAGGGCGGCGAGGCCCGTGCGGGACCCGGCTCCAGCAGGTCGAAGCTTTCCGCGCGATTGCCCCGGAGACGGGCGCGCACCCGGTCGTCCGGCACGGTGAGCGGGACGTAAACCGGCCCGGCCGCGGTTTCGGCCACGCCGTCGCCCCTGCTGCCGATGCGTTCGATAACGAGTTCTTCCGTGCGAGCGGGCCTCTCAGCCCGTTTGCCCGGGCGCGCGCGCCGCGATGAGGAATTCCGTGTTGCCATCGCCGCCCTTTATGGGGCTTTCGGTGAGGCCCGTCACGGCCCATCCGGCCTTTCCCAGCATTTCGGAGATGCGGGCGCAGACCTGTTCGTGAACCTTGGGATCGGTGACGCGGCCCTTGCGCACTTGGCTCCGCCCCGCCTCGAATTGCGGTTTGACGAGCGCCACGAGACGTGCGCCCGGCGCGGCGAGGGCGAGCGCCGGGGGCAGGGCCAGCGTCAGGGAGATGAAACTCACGTCACTGACGATCAGCGAAACCGGCTCGGGAATGTGGGCAGAAGTGAGGTTTCGCGCGTTCAACCCTTCCAGGAGCACCACCCGCTTGTCCTCCTTCAGAGACGGGTGCATCTGTTCCCGCCCTACATCGACGGCATAAATGCGCGCCGCGCGGCGTTCCAGCAGCACCTGGGTGAAGCCGCCCGTGGAGGCGCCCAGATCGAGCGCCACCGTGCCTGACGGATCAATGCCGAAATGATCGAGCCCGTGGGCGAGCTTGAGCCCGGCGCGGGAAACGTAGGGGTTGGCGGCACCCCGCTTCTCCAGACGGGCCTCTGATGGAAGCAGTTCGGACGGTTTGGCGACCGGCCGTCCGTTCACATGGATGGTCCCGGCCCGAATCTCCGCCGCCGCCCGCGCGCGCGAGGCGGCAAGCCCCTGCTCTACGGCCAGCACGTCGGCGCGTCTGGAGCGCGCGCTCCCCACCTCGTTTACCCGGTTCATCGTTCGCCAATTGGTTGGGCCGTCTTGTGCGTATCTTTTGCTGCAATATTCCGGCTGGTCAAACGGGCCCGGCATTATATAATTGTTTCCACTATCTCAGCCGGAATCAGGCGCAAGAGTGGAAACATATTGTTTATCAAGCCATTATCAGGAGAGCAGCAGCGGCAGCTCATCGATTCCTCCGAAGTTTTCGAGGCCTGGCGGGCCGCGGAGGCGGAGCGTCTGCGCCGGTTCTCAGGCAGCATGCGCTGGGTAGAGCGCCGGGGCGGCAGAGTCTACCTATTGCGCAAGATCGGCAAATCCGAGAGGTCCCTCGGTCCGCGGAACGAGCAGACCGAACTGGCATTCGAAAATTTTCAAGCAGGCCGGAAGCGGAACCGGGAAAGGTTGATCCGCCTGTCGCGCCGGCTTGACGAAATGGCGCCGGTCAACAAGGCGATGGGACTTGGCCGGGTTCCATTCCTCACCGCGCGCATCCTCAGGGAATGCGATCATCGGGACCTGCTTGGCAGACAAATCCTGGTCGTCGGCACAAATGCCCTGTTTGCCTACGAAGCGAAGGTCGGCATCCATCTCTCCGCCGGACTGGTTTCAACAGGAGATGTTGATTTCCTGTTGGACGTCCGCCGCAGGCTGACATTCGCGGGACGGGAGGTGAGCAAATCGGGCTTGCTTGGTTTGCTTAGAAAAATCGACTCATCCTTTGCAACCTTCGGCCCAAATGCCATCCGAGCCATCAACGGAGACGGCTATATTGTGGACCTCATCCGGCCCGAACCTCGCGATATCATTACGGACAAGACACCGGACCGGCTCGGCCGAGGGGTGAAGGATCTTGCGGGTTCGCCGATCGCCGGAGTTGCGTGGCTGATGAACGCCCCGCGCCTGTCGGCCATCGCTATTGACGAGAAAGGTTATCCGCTCCGGCTTGTCGGCGTGGACCCGCGCGCTTTCGCTCTGCACAAGCTGTGGCTTTCGGCCCGGCCGGACAGGGACCCGAGAAAGAGAGACCGGGATTTCGAACAGGCATTGGCAGCCGCCGAAATCGCCGTGCGTCATCTCGGCCTTTCCTTCGACGACCGAGCGCTCGAAGCCTTGCCGCAGACCTTGCGAGACCAGGCTCCGCAGCTGACGCAATATCCGGACGGGAAATATCGTGGCGGAGAAGGTCTGAAAGAAGAGCCCGGCAAGCTGTCGCCAAACTGGTAATGGCAAGAGAGCCCGCTCAGGAGGGGCCACCCGCTCACCCCGCCGAAGGGCGGGGTCCAGAGCGCGTGTCCGCATGGGAGCAGGATTGTGGGCCTTGGTTCCCGCCGCTCCGAAAGGCCCTGGATACCGGCCTGCGCCGGTACGAGCGGGATGGAGGTTCAGGACAAAAGAATATCCCCTCCCCTTGCCGCGCCCCCATAATGCGAAAGGCGGCTCCGTTGAGGAACCGCCTTCGCTGTTTGACATTCGTGACGTTCAGCCTGCGGACGGCCTCACGCCTGCGCCGCGGCGCTTTCCATGCCCAGGGCGCCCAGCGCCGTTTCGACGATGTGGGGGGCGTTGAGGCCCGCCTCGTCGTACATTTTCGCGGGCGAGTCCTGATCCTGGAAGCGGTCGGGCAGGAACATGGGCCGGATCTTGAGGCCCCGGTCCAAGAGGCCGTCCTTCGCCAGGAACTCCAGGACGTGAGCGCCGAAGCCGCCGCTGGAGCCTTCCTCGATGGTGATCAGCACCTCGTGATGGTTCACGAGCTGGCGGATCAGGTCATGGTCCAGCGGCTTGGCGAAACGGGCGTCGGCCACGGTAGTTGGCAGGCCGTGCTTGTCCAGTTCGTCCGCCGCCTTCAGGCATTCCTGAAGCCGGGCGCCGAAGGACAGGATGGCCACCTTGCCGCCCTCGCGCACGATGCGGCCCTTGCCGATTTCCAGCGGCGTGCCGATCTCGGGCAGGTCCACGCCCACGCCCTCGCCGCGGGGATAGCGGAAGGCCGAGGGCCGGTCGTCGATCTCCACCGCGGTCGCCACCATGTGCATCAGCTCGGCCTCGTCCGCCGCGGCCATGCAGACGAAGCCCGGCAGGGTGGAGAGATAGGCGATGTCGAAGGCGCCCGCATGGGTCTGCCCGTCGCCGCCCACCAGGCCCGCCCGGTCCATGGCGAAGCGCACGGGCAGCCGCTGGATGGCCACGTCGTGCACCACCTGGTCATAGGCGCGCTGCAGGAAGGTGGAATAAATGGTGGCGAAGGGCCGGTAGCCCTCGGTCGCCATGCCGGCGGCGAAGGTGACCGCATGCTGCTCGGCGATGCCCACGTCGAAGCTGCGCTCCGGGAAGGCCTTCTGGAACAGGTTGATGCCGGTGCCCGACGGCATGGCCGCCGTGATGCCCACGATCCGCTCGTCCTTTTCGGCATGCTTGATCAGGGCGTTGGCATAGACTTTCGTATATTGCGGCGGGGCGTTCTTGGCGCCGCCCTTCTTCTGTTCCAGCGTCACCGGATCGAAGGGCTTGACCGCATGGCTCTTGTCTTCCGCCGTCGAGGAGGGGCCGAAGCCCTTGCCCTTTTCGGTGATGCAGTGGATCAGGATGGGGCCGGTGTCGGAGTCCCGCACATTCTTGAGCACGGGCAGCAGGTGGTCGAGATTGTGGCCGTCGATGGGGCCCACATAGTAGAAGCCCAGCTCCTCGAACAGCGTGCCGCCGCCAGACAGCATGCCGCGGGCATATTCCTCCGCCCGCGCCACCGTTTCGCCCAGCTTCTTGGGCAGCGCCTTGGTGAGCTGTTTCCCGATATTGCGGACGTTCTGGTAGAAATCGCCCGACCACAGCCGCGCCAGATAGGCGCTCATGGCGCCCACGGGCGGCGCGATGGACATGTGGTTGTCATTCAGGATGACGATCAGGCGCGAATGCCTTGAGCCGGCGTTGTTCATGGCCTCATAGGCCATGCCCGCGCTCATGGCGCCGTCGCCGATGACCGAGACGACGTTGTTCTTGCGCCCCGCCAGATCGCGCGCCACGGCCATGCCCAGGCCCGCCGAAATGGAGGTGGAGGAATGGGCCGCCCCGAAGGGATCGTATTCGCTTTCCGAACGCTTGGTGAAGCCGGAAAGCCCGCCGCCCTGGCGCAGGGTCCGGATGCGGTCCCGCCGTCCGGTCAAAATCTTGTGCGGATAGCACTGATGGCCCACATCCCAGACCAGCCGGTCCTCCGGCGTGTTGAAGATGTGGTGGATCGCCACGGTGAGTTCCACCACCCCCAGGCCGGCGCCCAGATGCCCGCCCGTGACCGAGACGGCGTCGATCACCTCGGCGCGCAACTCGTCGGCCAGTTGCCGGAGTTGGTCCTTGGAGAAGTCACGTATGTCGGCCGGTGAATTGACCGTATCCAGAAGCGGCGTCTTGCCCAGATGCGCCGTATTGATGCTGTCAACCAAGGTGAACCCCTTTACGAAATAAACTGCACAAACCCGCACACGCCGCCGCCGGGTGCGGAGACATCCAAACGCACCCGGGCTTGTGGCACAAGTTCATTTAACAGCGATTTGCCGTTCCTCGCAAAGGCCGTTCGGCGGCGGCTCCGGCGGCGGTCCCGGCTGGCCTATGCCAGATTGCCGTTTGGCCGGACCACACGCGGCGAACCCGTACCGTCAAGCGCCGGGCGGATGCCGTCTACCGGCCCGCATGCGCGCATGCTAAGTTCATCAGGAAACCCTTTACGGAGTATGGCTATACCATTCCGGCGCCGATGCCGGGCAACCCGAAGGGGCTCATTCCGGAGCGCCCGGTTCTGAAGCGGCGGCGGGCCGGCCATTCCGGAAAGAACGTTGGGACTGGAAACGAGGAAGGAAAGCCGTGACGGTTCGAACTCCTTGCAAGACGCTGATCGCGGTGGCCTGCGCCGGTCTGCTCGGCGGCTGCGGCTGGGTGGCGACGGGCACCGGCCAGCCGATCCATGTGGACACGCCCGAGGCGAAGGGCGCCCTGTGCGAACTGCGCTCGCCCAAAGGCGAGTGGCGCGTGGTGACGCCGGGCGCCGTCTACGTGCAAAAGACGAAACACAAGCTGACGGCCACCTGCTCCAAGGAGGGCTATCGCACCAAGACGGTGGAGATCGGCGCCAATTTAGAGCCCTGGGCCATCGGCAACGTGTTCCTGGGCGGCTTCATCGGCCTGAGCGTGGACTGGTCCACGGGCGCGATGCACGAATACCCGGACGCCTATACGATCCACATGGAAGAGAAGGCGTAGGGGCGGCCACCGGCCGATGCGGGGGACAGCCGGGCGCCGCGGCCCGGCAAGGGACCGGGATTGCAGCCAAAGGGCGTTGCGGCGGCGGGGACATCCTCCGTTTTCGGCGAATGCGGCCACCCTCGTGAATTTCGCCAAACGGTCGCCGTCCGGGCGCATTTTGGCCCTGAACGGGCGCGTCCATGACGCGGTGGGCGCAGCGTCCCGGCGCCGCGCCGCGGCGGGCGCATCAAAGGCCGGCGGGCGCCGATATGCCCGCTTCCGGCTCCGCCTGTCCCCGCCCGTCAGGGAAATAACGCCGCGGCCCCGCTCTTGCGCAGCAGGGGCATAACCCTGTCGCGCCTTTCCCCGCCCGTCAGACCGGTCAGACCGGCGCGGCATGCGTCGGCGTCGAAGCCGGCATGGCGCACGGGCACGCCCGCGGCGCGCAGCTTGGCGTCCACTTTTGTCCAGGCTTCGAGGCGTTCGGGGAGGCGTTCCCTGAATTCGCGCGGCGTGTCGAGATCGACGGCCCTTATGGTGCGGCTTTCCCCGATCTTCAAAACATAGGAGAGTTCCAGATCGCCGTCGTCATCCTCCGCACAGGCTACCTCCACGGCGTCCACATCGCCATAGGAGAAGCGGTGAACCTTCGAGGTCCAGTAGTCGGTAGTCTCGATGTAGCCTTCCGTGAGCAGATCGTAGTCCATGCGGTCGAGGTAGAGGACAAACAGACTGGTTGCCAGAACGAGGATCGCGGGAATTATCAGTAAAGGAACGGACCGCCGGAGATCGCGGTGGATATAGGC
>JBKHIN010000153.1:0-7020 GCA_046538635.1 Alphaproteobacteria bacterium | reverse complement strand
GGCGTTCACGCATCCTGATCCCAACGCTGCGTGTCAGTGTCCAAGGCGATGCCGGGGCCGGTCCGGAGAATTCTTGATGCGTCGTCAGTCGGCACGCCCGATCTTCGCGATGAATTCGCCGGTAAGTTCGATGCGTTCGTCACAGATTTCCACGAGTTCACGGCTGGGGCGTGTCAACGGGGTCGATGGCCCATGCCAAAGCGTGGTCAGCACGCCTTCTTGCTTTACGACCTCAATGGCCGGAATGAAATCGCTGTCTCCGGCGAGAATGGCGGCTCTGGAAATTCGCCCTTTCCCCGCCAGCAAGGCCATATCGACTCCCAGCATGATGTCCACCCGTTTTTGCTGAAAAATCGGCTCTCCGGTTTCCTCTGAACGGCCACGGTAGCCGAGCCGGCCCAGGCGGACGTCAAAGCGCGGCAGATATTTGAGTGCCGTCACGAATCTGTGCTTGCTCGCGTATCTCGCGCGTTCTTCCTCCGTAGGCGGATTGCTTTGATATGGCAGGCAATGGTAGTAATAGGCGCGCAGGAGTTCGTCTCTTCCGGCAATTTTCTTCGAAAGTTTTCGGTAGCAGATGCGGGCGTTGCCGAATTCATGCTGGAGAACCTTGTCGAGGTAGCCACCATCTATGTACACCGCACAAGCGCCCATCAGGCACGCTCCTTTTACTCGACATTCCTTCGAAATAAGCAATCCCAGGTTGTATTTTGGCATACGAAAAGCCGGTCACAGCAGCCTGTGCCGACTTTCGCCGATAAATACCTTTCGTGTCCGAAGAAACGAAAGGGGCCATAAATCAGTTTTTGTATGTAGCGCGGAAGCCTGCGGCTGTCAATGGTGGCGCAAGCGAAAACGCGCTCAGCCCGCTTTTTGCCGGTTTTTCACGGTTCCTCCGTGAAGCGCAGGCAGCTTCGCTCTACAATAAGAATTTTCACGGCATATCAAACCAGGCGACCAGGGAGGCCGATCATGGGAAAGGCACAGGCGGGCACACGATGCGCGGCGATCGTGGGGCCCCAGGGCGGCGGCAAGACCACCCTCATGGAAGCGCTGCTGGCCGAGGCCGGTGCGCTTAAAGCGCCGCGCGGCACGGCTTCCGGCAAACAGCTCGGCGACTCGAGTGCGGAGGCGAAAGATGCGGGCATGTCCACCGAGCCGAATTTCGCCCGCTGCACCTATCTGGACGAGCCCTGGGTGTTCATCGATTGTCCGGGCTCCGTCGAGCTTCTGCAGGACAGCCTGCATGCGATGCAGGCGGCGGACATCGCCATCGTGGTCACCGAGGCCGACCCGGCCCGCGCCCACGCCCTGTCGCTCTATCTGAAATTTCTCGAGGACCACAACGTCCCCCACGTCGTGTTCCTCAACAAGATCGACGAGGCGCGCGAGCAGCGGATCCGGGACGTGCTTTCCGAATTCCAGGCCGTCTCCGAACGTCCGCTCGTGCTCCGCCAGGTGCCGCTGCGCGACGGCGGCAACGTGGTGGGCGCCGTCGATCTGGTCAGCGAGCGGGCATGGAAATTCCGGGAGGGACAGCCTTCCGAACTGATCGAATTGCCGGAATCCGCCCGCGAGCGGGAGGAGGAAGCCCGCGAGGCCCTGCTGGAAACGCTGGCCGATTTCGACGACGCCCTGATGGAGCAACTGCTGGAGGACAAGGTGCCCTCCAGCGAGACCATCTATGAGCACATGGCCCGCGACCTGGCGGGGGATCTGGTGGCGCCCGTGCTGCTGGGCGGGGCGGCCCACAGCAACGGCATTCACCGCCTCTTCAAGCTGCTGCGTCACGAGACGCCCGGCGTGGCACAGACCGCGGAACGGCTCGGCGTTCCGGAAACGGACGGCCTGGCCGCCACGGTAATCAAGACGCTGCACATGCCCCATGCGGGCAAGATCAGCCTGACGAGGGTCTGGCGCGGGACGCTCAAGGACGGCTCGGACATCGAGGGCCACCGGGTTTCCGGCCTCGTGGCGCTGCAGGGCCAGAAGCGGGAGCCGCTCGGCGAAGCGGGCCCCGGCGATCTGGCGGGCCTGGCGCGCATCGACGAACTGAAGACGGGCGATACGATTCTGGGCTCTTCGGTAAGCGCCGAACCGGCCGTCTCCTGGCCCGAGCCCCTGCCGCCGGTTTACACCATGGCGGTCGCCACCGGACGCGATCAGGACGACGTGAAGCTGAGCGCCGCCCTCGCCCGGCTGGCGGAGGAAGACCCGAGCCTGAAGGTCGAGTTCCGCGAGGAGACGCGGGAATTGCTGCTCCGGGGCCAGGGCGACGTGCATCTCCGCCTGACGCTGGCCCGGCTCAAGAACCGGTTTCAGACCGAGGCCACGCTGGTTTCGCCGCAGGCGGAATATCGCGAAACCATCCGGGGGCAGACCCAGCATCACACCCGCCACAAGAAGCAGACGGGCGGGCACGGGCAGTTCGCCGACATCCGGGTGCGCGTCGAGCCGCTGCCACGCGGCGAAGGGTTCAGGTTCGACCAGGAGATCACGGGCGGCGTGGTGCCGCGCCAGTACATTCCGGCGGTCGAGAACGGCGTGCGCGAGGCGCTGTCCACCGGGCCGCTCGGCTTCCCGGTGGTCGATGTCGCCGTCACGCTCTATGACGGTCAGCACCACTCCGTGGACAGTTCGGAATTCGCCTTCAAGGTGGCGGGGCGGCAAGCCATGAACGAGGCCCTGCCGGAGTGCGAGCCGGTGCTGCTGGAGCCCATCTACCGCACGACGATCCATGTGCCGAGCGACTTCACGGCGAAGATCCACGGCATCGTCAGCTCACAGCGCGGCCAGATCATGGGCTTCGACACGAGGCCCGGCTGGCGCGGCTGGGACCAGATGACCGCCTACCTGCCGGAAACGGCCTTCCGGAACCTGATCATCGAACTGCGTTCCGCCAGCCAGGGCGTAGCCAGCTACACGGCCGAGTTCGACCATTATCAGGAACTCTACGGCAAGGATGCGGAAGCGGTGGTCAGCAAGCGCGGCTCGGCCGCTTAAGGCGGCCGGCGTCAGTCCGGCGCGCCGGAACCGGCCAGGAGATTTTGCAGCTGGCGCATGGCGGCGTCGAAAGTGGTGCGGGATTTCATGCATCGCGCCGTCATCGCCGCGCCCTGTACGCATGCGAGGACAAGCTGGGCGATGTCCTCCGCCTCTCCGCCCAGGCGCACCGAGCCGTCCTCCCGGCCCCGGCGGACATTGCCGGCGAGCCAGCCCGCGACCCTGGCGTAATAGGCGCGCAGTTCCTCCCTGAGCGCGACGGGAAGCGTTTCCGCCTCGCTTGCCAGCATGGCGCAGGGGCACATTTCATCCCGGTCCACCAGGCCGCCCGCCAGTTCGGCGAAGGCCATGATCCGGCGCAGCGCCACCGGGTGCGCGGCGTCGATTTCTTCCAGGGACTCCCCGAATCCCGCGGTGAACTGGCGCACCACGGCGCCGCCCAGATCCGCCTTGGTGGAAAAATGGTGGTGGATGCTGGCCTTGCGGATGCCCACCAGCTCGGAGACGTCCTGATAGCTGAAGGCATTATAGCCCCGGACCTTGATGAGGCCGGTGGCCGCATCGACGATCCGCCGGGATGTGCGCAGTTCGGACATGGCGCCGATGTCCTACCAGCAAGGGGGGCGGCGCTCAATAGAGTGGACGGACGCTCGCCCCGGCCCCGAAGCGGGCCGGCGCAAGGAAAAGAGGGAGCCCCGCCCGGAACTCCCTCCTGAAATGAGCCGGATCAACATCCCGTGACGGGCGCTCAGTCGTCCAGCGCCTTGCGGATGATGAGCCGGATATGGTCGCGGTGCGCCTGCGTCGCGGGCGGCGGCGAGGTGAACCAGGCCGGCGCCGTCATGCGCCTGATGGTCTTCAGCTGGCGCAGGGCCGCCGAGCGGCTCACCGGATCGTAGGTCATCGAATTGCCGACGATGCCCGCCAGCCCCGTGACATAGGCGACCTGCAGGTTCTGGCGCTGCGTGGAAACGGGACCGCCGATATCGGCCTTGAAGACGGCCCCGGTCAGATCATCCATCATTTCCACGGCCGGATACTCGTTTCCGTACAGCCGGCTGTCGGTAATGCGCTCCAGTGTCACCGGATGCAGCAGATGTGCGAGAATGAGCTTCTGGATGGTCAGGACGCGCGCATGGATGTCGGGATCCTCGTTCTCCTCAAAGAAGTCGAAGCCCCGGCGCAGAGGCTGCAGATGGCTGTAGAGGTCGTCGGGCGCCGCAAAGGCGTCCGGAGCGAAGGCATATTCGGCGAGCGCCTTCATGGCCTTCTTCTGGTCCTCGCGGGCGACCGGCGTATAGGGCGTGCCGCCGCCCTTCTGGCCGGCAAGCGCGCGGTCCACATGGACGCCGCCCACATAGCGCGAGATGACGGCGAGCGAGTTGGCCTGATAGCCGGTAAGGATCAGATAGGCGTTGACCAGCTCCTGCCAGTTCGATCCGTCTTCGGCGTATTTGTCCCGGATCTTCTCCATCGTGGCGCGCACCAGGCGGATCTGGTCGACGGCGTAGTCCATCGCATCGCCCGAGAGGTCGCCGATCATGATGCGCGGGTCGATGCCCCTTCCGGGCGAGCGCATGTCGTCGGCGTCATTGCCGTAGGCGTGTTCGGGCTTTGTCGATTCGGCAAGGAGGGCCTTGCGCTTGGCCTCGTCCGCCATTTCCGGCGCATAGCCGAAGCGGATCGCCCAGATGTCGTAGGGGCCCGGCTTGACGGTGTAGTAGCCGCCCTGGTCCTTGCCCGGAGGGGCGAAGTTGATGGCCGGATAGTCCATCACCGAACCGGTGAGGCCGACCTTTTCCGCCAGTTCGCGGTCGTGGATTTCCGCGATGCCGTGCAACTGGCTGGCCTTCATGTTGTGGGTGAGGCCGAGCGTGTGGCCGAGCTCGTGCAGGATGAGATAGTAGATGCTCTCCTTCACCAGCCGTTTTTCGGCCGCCGCGCCCGCGCCCTGGGCGCGAAGCGCGATGAGGCCGAACAGCGTGTTCATCTGCATGCGTGCGCCCAGCGAGCAGTGGCTTTGCAGGGCGTGCCGGTCGTGGGCGTGGGCCTTGTCGGCCGCCTCGATGCGTTCCTGGAACAGCGCCGCCTTCTCGAACAGCTTGTCATAGGCCAGCCGGTTGGTGAGGAACACATATTCCAGCATGACGTCGGCGCCGATGATCTCGCCCGTGCGCGGGTTGGTGAAGCTGGGCCCGTAGCCGCCGAAGGGCGGGTTGGGCGAGGAGGTCCAGCGCAGCACGTTGTAGCGGATGTCGCCCGCGTCCCAGTCGGCGTCGTCGGGCTGGACCTTGACCTCGATGGCGTTTTCGAACCCGGCCGCCTCGAAGGCCTCGTTCCAGGCGAGCGCCGCCTGCCGGATGGTTTCGCGGTATTCCACCGGCGTGGTGTTTTCGATCCACCAGGTGATGGGCTCGACGGGTTCGGAAACGTCCGCTTCCGGGTCCTTTTTCTCGAGCCGCCAGCGGGTGATGAGGTCGCGGTAGGGCGTGGCGCCGGGGTCGGTGAGGTCGGTCACGCGGTCGGTGAAATACCCGACGCGGTGATCGTCGAAGCGCGGCTTGTACCCGTTCTCCGGCATTTCGATGATGGAATGCTGCACCCGGATGGTGACCGAACGCGGGTCGGTGACCGCCAGGGAGCCGCGCACGCGGGGTTTCGGGTTGGCGAAGACGTAATCGACCACCACGTCGGTGTTGGCCGGATAGTTGCGCACCTCGGCAATTTTCGTGCGCTTCTTGGCGAGGGAGCCCAGTTCGAAGCGCGGCTCGGGCCGCTGGCCGGGTTCCGGGCGGGGCGGCGAGGGCTCCACCTGGTGCAGGGCCTCGGAGGTGAAGATCGGGTCGGCCTCGATCAGGAAGGTTTTTCCGTCCTCGCTTTTGGCCTTGATTTTCTCGGCGGTGAGCACGGCGGGCGTGATGTTGGCGTCGGCCGCGCGCGACAGGGCGTTCTCGGGATCGAACCAGAAGAAGGTGTTCTGCGAGACGATCTCGAGGGTTTCGTAGTGCCGGTTGAAGGTGAAGACCCGGTTGTCGCGATAGGACCCGCGGAAATGCCCGCCCTCCAGCACGCCGTCCGCGGTGTGGGTGAAGTACACATATTCGCGCGGGCTCCCGTCCTCGCCGGTGATCTGGTCCTCGCGCACGGCCATGTAGAGCTTGCCGGATTCCTTGTCGCGATAGAGGGTGAACAGGCCTTCCTTGACCTCGAAATCCTCGACGAATTTCTCGAGCGTTTTGCCTTTCTTGTCCTTCTTGTCCTTTTTGTCGCCGTTCTTCCCGTTGCCGCCTTTTTCCCCGTTTTCGTCGTTCTCCGCCTGTTTGGCGGAGCCGCCGCTCCCCTCCTGGGCCAGGACCGCCGGAGACGCGGCCCACAGGCACAGGGCCAGGGCCGCGGCGATCCACGGATTGCCTCGAAGATTCATGTGGTCTGAACTCCCCACTATCGCTTTCGCCAACTGACTTCCGGAATGACTGGCAAAATCCGTGCCTCCGCGCGCCGCCCAGGCCTGAGCGCGGCGCCGGTGAACGAAATCTGCGAGCCTGGCAGAACCGGGAATGGCCCCCGTCCCCCGCCGTTTTTTTTCGCGCCCTTCGCCCCGCACCGGGAGAGCGGACGCGGCTTTGCGGGCGGGCCTCCGCGCCGGGATGCCCGCCGTTCCAACGGTTCCGCCCTGGAACCGGAGGCGCAAGTTAATCGTTTATTACTATTGCCCGGGAGGCGCGCGGCGTAAAGCGGGCGGCGGGACGCAGGCGGGCGGCCTGTGCCGGGACCTGTCCCGCCCGGGCCGGAACGGCACGGGAGACGGCCCGCGCGCCTTGAAGGCGGGCGGCAGTTCGCCTAGATTCCGGCCCTCACCGCATGGAGGGATGCCGGAGCGGTCGAACGGGGCGGTCTCGAAAACCGTTGTACGCGTGAGCGTACCGAGGGTTCGAATCCCTCTCCCTCCGCCACGAATTTTGGGTCCTAACCGGACACATGGGTTACAGATTATTCCCGAGACATAGGTAACACATT
>JBKHIN010000428.1:0-2557 GCA_046538635.1 Alphaproteobacteria bacterium | reverse complement strand
GCTGGAAGGCGGGCAGGACCCGGACGACCTGATCGCCTCGGGCGGCGCGGCCGCCATGCAGGCGGCGCTCGACGGGGCGCTCTCCCTCGCCGGCATGATCTGGCGGCAGGAAACTGCGGGGCGCAGCTTCGCGAGCCCGGAATCGCGGGCGGCGCTGGAAGCCCGGTTCGACGACATCGTGGAAAGGCTGGCCGACCGCCGCCTGCGCTACCATTTCCGTCAGGACTTCCGGGCGCGGCTGCGCGCGCTCTTCGGGGCACGGAATATGCAGGGCGGCGCACGGCGGGGCGCGGCGGAAACCGCACAGGGCGCATCGCCCCTGCTGAGGCGCAGGGCGCTGGCGCAAATGAGCCGGCGCAGCGTTTCGGGCGGGCAGGATGCGGGCGCCGCCCGGCGTCAGGCGGTGGCGCGCGACCTGGAACGGCACGCGGTTTTGTGCCGGGGACGGGAGCAGGCGTTGATCCGCATGGCCGTGGCGCATCCCTGGCTGGCGGCGCGCCACTGGGAAGCCCTGGCGGACGTTCCGTTTCTGGACCGGCAGTTGGAGAATATCCGCCGGGCAATACTGGACCTGATCGGGGAAACCGGGTCTCTTGACACAGGACGACTAAGGCTCCACCTGTCTCATTGGGGTAATGCGCGTGAATTGGAGCATATGCTCGATCAACCGGATGTCCACGGCGCCGAGAGCGCACAACCTGCCCACGAGGGGGATCCGCACATCGAGCATGAGTGGTTGCACATACTCTCCCGTCACAGGAGAGAGTTGAACGTGCGCAGTGAACTCAATGCGTTGGTGGAGGCGGCGAGATCGGAGTTCAGCGAGAGGACGATTGCGCAGCTCACCGCGCTCCTGACCGAATTGTGGCGTGAGGAAAACCGCCGTCCGGAACCGGACGGCTGAGGATGTTGGAATCGGCATTCGGGGATGACCAATGGTTCCCGTTTGCCGGCACGGGATGAGGCCCGGCGGGGCCGCCCCGCCGCCGACCGGACGGGGCCGGCGCGAGGCGGCGCTTCCGGTGCGCGAACAGGGCAGAAACATGGACAACGTAACCAATCGTGAGACGGGCGAGAACCGTCGCGGCGGCGGCAAGCGGCCTGTCAGCCAGCGCGGGGACTCCCACGACGCTCCGCTGCTCGACATGTCGGACGCAGGCGTCAAGAAAATGATCAAGGCCGCCAAGCAGCGCGGCTATGTCACCTATGAAGAACTGAACAAGGTGCTGCCGTCCGAACAGGTCGGTTCGGAGCAGATCGAGGACGTCATGTCGATGCTCTCCGAAAAGGGCATCAACGTGATCGACCACGAGGACGCCGAAGAGCACGCCGACGGCAAGGAAGTGGCGACCCAGGCCGATTCGGCCCCCGCCACCACGGCCAAGAGCGAGGAACTGGACCGCACGGACGATCCGGTGCGCATGTATCTGCGCGAGATGGGCAGTGTGGAACTGCTCTCGCGCGAGGGCGAGATCGCCATCGCCAAGCGCATCGAGGCCGGGCGCGAGACCATGATCGGCGCGCTGTGCGAGAGCCCGCTGACCTTCGAGGCCATCATCGTCTGGCGCGACGAACTCAACGACGGAAAAATTCTGCTTCGCGACATCATCGATCTGGACGCCACCTACGGCGCCGGGCCCGAGGGAGCCGAAAGCGGCGAGCCCGCGGGCGCGGACGGAGTGGACAAGCAGGCCGGGGATAGCGAAGACAAGCAGGCGAAGGACAGCGAGGACAAGCAGGCCAAAGCAAACGGACGGGATACGGAAGAAGAGAGCGCCGACTCCGACGAGGACGAGGACGCGGACGACAACAATCTCTCGCTCGCCGCGATGGAAGCGGCCCTGAAGCCGCAGGTCCTCGATACCTTCGACCAGATTGCGACCTCCTACAAGAAACTGCGCAAGCTGCAGGACGCGCTGGTCGAGGCAGCGTTGAAGAACAAGTCGCTGACGCCCGCCCAGGAAAAGCGCTACACCAAGCTCAAGACGGAAATCGTGGAGCTGGTGAAGAGCCTGAAGCTGAACAATACGCGCATCGAGGCGC
This sequence comes from Alphaproteobacteria bacterium, assembly GCA_046538635.1. Lineage (GTDB taxonomy): Bacteria > Pseudomonadota > Alphaproteobacteria > JAJFIK01 > JAJFIK01 > JBKHIN01. Next base: position 514 of record JBKHIN010000428.1, on the reverse strand, counting down.
TGGTCGATCAGCTCTACGGCATCAATCGCCGCCTGATGGCGCTGGAAGGCAAGCTGATCCGGCTTGCCGAGCGCCGGGGCGTTCCGCGCACGGACTACCTCAAGCAGTATTTCGGCAATGAGCTGGATCCCAACTGGATGCGCCGGGTGGGCCGTCTTTCCGGTCCGGGATGGAAGGATTTCGTCAAGGGCGAGAAGGAAATCATCAAGGAGAACCGGGCGGACATCCAGAAGATCAGCCAGGAAACCGGCCTCGAAATCTCCGAGTTCCGCCGTATCGTGCAGACCGTGCAGAAGGGCGAGCGGGAGGCCCGGGTGGCCAAGAAGGAGATGGTGGAGGCCAATCTGCGGCTGGTCATCTCCATCGCCAAGAAATACACCAATCGCGGCCTGCAGTTCCTGGATCTCATCCAGGAGGGCAATATCGGCCTGATGAAGGCGGTGGACAAGTTCGAATACAGGCGCGGCTACAAGTTCTCCACCTACGCCACCTGGTGGATCCGGCAGGCCATTAC
>JBKHIN010000152.1:0-7049 GCA_046538635.1 Alphaproteobacteria bacterium | reverse complement strand
GGATAACCCGATCGCCAACGGAGCCGGCCCGGGCCGCAATCCCGCGCCGCTCAAGGGCCGGGAGGTCCGGCCGTTCCGGAGCCGGCATCCGCCTGCGCCTGCTCTCCGCTCAGATTGCGCTGAACGTGGAGGTCGAACAGCCGCATCCAGTTGGAGAGCGAGGACAGATGCATATAGAGGTAAGGCAACAGATCATTGTGGCGGAATTCGAGGAACTGCTCGTCGCTCACCGCCCCCAGCCGTTCCTCGTTGACGCCGACATAGCTGCCCAGCACGCGTTCGTTCCCGCTGCGCGCGGCGACGGTGGCCTCCCGCCGCTCCAGCAGGCCGCTTGCCCCCAGCTTCTCCATGACGCGGCCCGTGGAAGTGTGCTGCTGCTGGAAGATCTGGCAGGTTTCGACGCCCTTTTGCCCGGCTTCGGAGAGCTCGCCGTTCTCGTCGAAGAAGGGCAGGTCGGCATTTTCCGAAACCATGTCGGACGCCGTGTCGACGCAAAACGCGAACTGGTTTTCGGCATCCACCGTGCCGAAGATAAACGGATAACGGCGCACATAGAGCGGAACATAGGCGCCCTGCCGCCAGCTTCCGTCCGGGTTCACGAACAGGTTCTGGCCGTCCTGCAGGCCCAGTATGGCGATGGGCCGGGGCTCGGCGGCGCTGGTGAAGACGATGGGATAGCTCTTGAGCGCGAAGTTGAACTCCGCCGCGTTCAGCGGCACGGCGGAAGCCTGCGCGGCGAAGCTGAAATTGAGGCGCTCGCGCACAAGCCCCAGCGAAGCGTGGCGTTGCTTGTCGAGAGGTTCCACCGCTGAATAGAAGAGCGGCAGAGCGGAGGGTTCGGGCTCTGACATGACGGTCCCCCGTTAGCTCAAGTTGGTTGCGGCTTCTTCGCCGCCTCGCCCTTCCATACGACACGCCGCCGGCCTTGTACACCGCGCCGCGCCGGCCTTCTTCCGGCGTTGACGCGTGGCCGGTCCGCCCCGTACCGTTTGCCGGCGGCATGGCCGGTTCTGTCGGGGGGCGTCTATGGCAAATTCGGAGACCAAACGCAGGCTGTGGCTGCGCCTGCTCATCGGGATTGCCGCCGGATTACCCGTCGCCCTCCTGCTTATGAACGAGACGGGCATGATTGCGGGGCGTCCCGCCGCCGCCGTGGCGGCCGACGCCCTCACCCTCATCGCCGTGCCGCTGCTGCTCCTCGTCCTGACCTATTTCAAACTCAAGCTCTGGGCGCGCGTGCTGATCGCGCTGGCGCTGGGCATCGGTTTCGGCCTGCTGTGGCAGGAGGGCGCGATCGCGCTGGAGCCGATCGGCGACATCTTCATCAATCTCATCAAGATGCTGATCGTGCCCCTGATCCTCACCACGCTGGTGGCGGGCGTCGCCTCCATGGGCCATCCGGCAACCATGGGGCGGCTGGGGCTCAAGGCGTTCGGCCTTTACCTGGTGACGACCGCCTTCGCCATCATGATCGGATTGAGCTTCGGGGTGCTGTTCGAGCCGGGGGTGGGGCTGTCCATCGAGGGTGTGGAACCGCGCGCCGCGGCGGCGGAAGGAAAATCCCTGGTGGACCGGCTGGTGGAACTGGTGCCCACCAACCCCGTGGAGGCGCTGGCGAGCGCCAACGTGCTGCAGATCATCCTGTTCGCGCTGCTTCTGGGCGTGGGCATCGTGGTCGCGGGAGAACCGGGCCGCCCCCTGAAGGAGTTTTTCCACTCCGCTTCCGAAGTGATGCTGCGGATCACCCGCTTCGTGATGGAAGTGGCCCCCTTCGGCGTGTTCGCCCTGGTCGGGGTGGTGGCCGCCACATACGGTCTCGACGTGCTGGAGAGCCTCGCCAAGCTGATCCTCGTGGTTTACGCGGCCTGCCTGACCCACATCGTGGTGGTTTATTGGGGCCTGATCCGCTTCGTGGCCAATTTGCCGGTGATCCGCTTCATCCGCGGCGTGTTCGACGCGCAGGCGGTGGCCTATTCGACGGCTTCAAGCTCGGCCACGCTGCCCGTGACCATCACCGTGGCGCGGGACAATCTGGGCGTGGACAAATCCACCTCCGGCTTCGTGCTGCCGCTGGGCGCCACGATCAACATGGACGGCACGGCGCTCTATCTGGGCATTCTGGCGGTGTTCGCGGCGCAGATTTTCAACGTCGATCTGAGCATGGCCGATTACGGCGCCATCGTGCTGACGGCGACGCTGGCCTCCATCGGCTCGGCGGGCATCCCCAGCGCCAGCCTCGTGCTGATGAGCATCGTGCTGTCCTCGGTCGGCTTCTCCGGGGAACAGATCGGCATCGTGCTGGCGATGATCTTCGGTGTCGACCGGGTCATGGATATGATGCGTACCCTGACCAACATCACGGGCGACAGTATGGTCTCGGTTCTGGTGTCGAAGAGCGAGAACGCGCTGGACGAGGAAACCTACCGCACACCCGCCGTCCGCTGAGGCGAAAGAATTTGGCGGCGGGATGACGCAGCGGGTTCAAGAAAGGCGGCTGTTGCCTGTATAGTGTGGGCGACCGTTGCAGGAACGGGGGTTGCAGAAGCGAATTTTTCGGGGGGATTGATGAGCGGCGTACCAGAGTCCAAAGTCGATTGGTTTTTTACCTCTATCTACGGCCTGTCCTATGGCGATTTGCGCGAGATCGCGTCCCGTCTGGCGCCCCATATGGTGGCCAGGCTGTGCGAGCGGGAGGCGACACGGGAAGACGAACGCGATCTGATTGACGTGCTCTACGACACGTCCGAAGAGTGGGTGTACACCAAGGGCGAGGAGCCGCAAGCCGGGCGCGTGCTGGAAATGCGCAGTTACGATTAACTGCCGGCAGTCTGGAACCCGGCAGCAAGGGGAGTGGGAATGTCCGACAAGATCAGGGAATTCTACGAGCTGATTCACAGCATGAATCACGGCGATTTGCGCCGGATCGCCCGGGCCATCACGGAGCAGATCGAGGAGCGGTCGAAGGACTTCGACGCCTCCGATTACCGGGATTTCTGCGACGTGCTGTTCGATTGCGCTTCGCAGGAAATGGGCGAAGAGGATTTCGGCGGCGACATGCCCGAACCCCTGGAACCTGCCGAGGAACTGCCGTCCAGGAATTACGCCGAGCCGGACACGGGCCCCGTTTCCGCCTTTGCCCGCAAGGGGGCCTGAGCGCCGGCAGACGTCGCCCGTCAGACCGGGACCTGCAGCGGAACCGCAAAGAGTCGCGATTTCCGCTTCCGGTCTCGCGATCTGCGCGGCCGAAACAGCGTCGGCGCTTCTACCCGGGCCCGCGCCGAACGCTGACACAAAGAGGGGAGACATCATGAAAATCCGGTACATTCTCGCCGCGATCCTCGTCTTGATCGCGCCTCCGCTGCATGCGGCTGAATACGACGATATGCTGAAGAAGCTCGACAACCTCCACGAACAGCGCATGAAGACGGATCCGGGTTACCGGCACAGGGTTCGGGGCGATGAATTTGCAGAAAAGAAGCAGTACAAACAGGCTGCCGAGGAATACAGGCAGGCCTTGCGGCACGAACCGAAGGACGCCGCCCGGATTCACGCGAAATTCGGGCATGCCCTCGTCTCGTCGCAGCAGCCACGCGAGGGATTGAAAAACCTCGAAAAGGCCATCGAGATGAGCAATGGCAAGCAGGCATGGCTTTATTCGGCCTGGCTGTATAAGGGGACGGCCCACGGCATGCTGGGCGAAATGGATGCGGCCATCAAAGCGCTGACCAAATCCATTTCCCTGAAGCCCACGGTGTTGGGCCACGTCTCGAGGGCAACGGCATATGCAAAGACGCAGCGGCTGGATGCCGCCCTGAGCGACTGCGAAACTGCCCTGGACATGAAACCGGAGAACACAACGCTCTGGTCCCTGAAGGCTCGGATTCACCTCATGGCTTCAATCAAGGCACCGGATTCCGGCCACAAGGACAAGGCATGCCACGCCATGCGCAAGGCCTGTGAACTGGGCGAATGCCGTCCACTGAACGAATTTACGGAATGCAAAACGGAATGAGCGGAGGCGGGCCTGTTCGTTTCAGGTCCGCCCGCAGGCCGCCCGTCATCTTCCGCAGGCGGTGGACGTTAATCCGGCGGCGGCCTGCAACCGCATGGCGCAGGGAACCTGTTTGCCGCGTCGTCCCGTCAGCAGCCTGATAAACCAATTTTCCACCAGATCGGGCTACCCCTCCTGTCAACGTGGATGAACAGGAGGCTGAGATGCCCGCTAAATCCAAGGTACAACAGGAAGCCGCCGGTGCGGCGCTTTCCGCGAAGCGCGGCCAGCGGAAGAAGGATTCCCTCAAGGGCGCGTCCAAGGGCATGTATGAGAGCATGTCGGAGGAGGAGCTCGAGAAGATGGCCTCGACCGAGCGCCAGAACCTGCCCAGGAAAAAATCGAAAAAATAAGGACATGAGCCGGGGCGCGGACCTGTGCCGCGCCCGGCCGCCCTGTACCGTTTCTATTTGCGAGGAGGAAAGGCCATGAAGGCAGTGGTGTTTCACGACATCGGCGATATCCGGGTCGAGGACGTGCCGAAACCGAAACTGCAGGACCCCACCGACGCCATTGTCCGCATCACCGCCTCGGCGATCTGCGGCACCGATCTGCACATGATCCGCGGGACCATGGCCGGCATGGAGCCGGGCACCATTCTGGGCCATGAGGGTGTGGGCATCGTCGAGGAACTGGGCCCGATGGTCCGCAATCTGAGTATCGGCGACCGGGTGGTCATCGCCTCCACGATCGCCTGCGGCACCTGCTCCTATTGCCGCGCGGGCTACTATGCCCAGTGCGACAATGCCAACCCGGCCGGCAAGCGCGCGGGCACGGCGTTCTTCGGCGGCCCCGCCGCAAGCGGCGCCTTCAACGGGCTGCAGGCCGAATATGCACGCATCCCCTTCGCCCATATCGGCTGCGTAAAACTGCCGGAGAACGTGAGCGACGATCAGGCCATTCTGGTCTCGGACATTTTTCCGACCGGCTGGTTCGGCGCCGAACTGGCCGAGATCACCGACGGCGACACGGTCGCCGTGTTCGGCTGCGGGCCGGTGGGCCAGTTCGCCATCACCAGCGCAAAACTGATGGGCGCGGCGCGCGTGATCGCCGTCGACGGCAAGGACGACCGTCTCGAGGTCGCCCGGGCGCAGGGCGCCGAGGTGGTCAACTACGAGAACGAAGATCCGGTCCGCACCATCGTGGAACTGACCGGCGGCATCGGCGTCGACCGGGCCATCGACGCGGTGGGCGTCGACGCGGAACATCCCCATCGCGGCCCCGCCGCATCCAAAGCGAAACAGGAGCAGGACCGCTTCGAGCAGCAGGTGAACGCCATCGCGCCGAAGCAGCGGCCTTCCAACGGCAACTGGCATCCGGGCGACGCCCCGGGGCAGGTTCTGGAATGGGCCGTGGACGCGCTGGCCAAGGCCGGCACGCTGTCCATCATCGGCGTCTATCCGCCGGGTGCGGCCATCTTTCCCGTCGGCCTGGCCATGGGCAAGAACCTGACGGTGAACATGGGCAACTGCAACCACCGCCGCTACATGCCGCACCTGCTGGACCTGATCGTCAGCGGTGTCGTCGATCCGGTGAAAATCCTGACCAGGCGCGAGCCCATCGCCGACGCCATCGAGGCCTTCAAGGCCTTCGACCGCCGCGAGCGGGGCTGGGTGAAGGTGGAGCTGACCCCGGGCGCGGCCCCTGCGGCCGAGTAGGGGCTCCGGGCGGCAGCAGCATTTCACCCCGGTATCCGCACCGGCAGTTTCGAATAACCCTTCACGAAGCTGGAATAGACGCGTTCAGGCTCGCCCACCACCTCGATCTTCGGGAAGCGCTTGAGGATTTCCTCCCACACGATGCGCAACTGCAACTCGGCGAGGCGATTGCCGAGACAGCGATGGATGCCGAAGCCGAATGAGAGGTGGCGGCGGGGATGCGGCCGGTCGATGATGAGGCGGTTGGGCTCCTCGATCACTTCCTCGTCGCGGTTGCCGGAGACATACCACATCACCACCTTGTCGCCCTTTCTGATTTCTTTCCCGCGCAGCTCCGTATCCTGAAGGGCCGTGCGCCGCATATGGGCGAGCGGCGTCTGCCAGCGTATGATCTCCGGCACCATGCTCGGGATCAGATCGGGGTTGGCATAAAGCTTGTCATATTCTTCCGGAAACAGATTAAGCGCATAGACACCGCCGCTGATGGAGTTGCGCGTGGTGTCGTTGCCGCCGACGATCAGCAGGATGACATTGCCCAGATATTCCTCGGGCGTCATGTTCCTCGTCGCGTCGTCATGGGCCAGCATGGAGATGAGGTCGGGACGCGGCTCGGCATTCACCCGCTGGTTCCACAATTCGGTGAAATAGCCCAGGCATTCGCGGAGTTCCTCCTTGCGGGCCTCGCGGGATTCGACGATGCCCGAATCCTCGTGCGCCGTCGCCACGTCCGACCAGCGGGTCAGCTTGCGCCGTTCCTCCCACGGAAAATCGAACAGCGTGGCGAGCATCTGCGTGGTCAGCTCGATGGAAACGGAATCGACCCAGTCGAAGGTCTCGTTGCGCGGCAGGGCTTCCAGAATGCGGATCACGCGCTCGCGGATCGTGTCCTCCAGGCGCGCGAGGTTTTCCGCCCCCACGATGGGCGCCACCACCTTGCGCTGGGCCTCGTGCTTGGGCGGGTCCATGGCGATGAACATGGGCAGGGGGAAGTCTTCCTCCTGATCCCGCAGCGTGATGCCGCCCAGCGACGCCTCGGAGGAAAAGACCTTGTGGTTCACCTCCACCTGCATGATGTCGTTGTATTTGGTCACCGACCAGTACGGGCCCTCCGCGCTCTGCGGGCAGTAATGCACGGGGTCCTCCCGGCGCAGCCGCTCGAACCACGGCCAGTGCGCGTCGTCCTTGAAAAGCTGGGGATGGCCGACATTGAACTCCTCGAGGGGCGTGGTCCAGGGATCGCGGGCGGACGGCGCGTCGGTCATGGCGGATACTCCCACAGAACGCATTCGTGAAACGGTTGAGGAGAGGATACGGCAGAGGGGCGCGCTTGTCGTGCGTTC
>JBKHIN010000151.1:0-7053 GCA_046538635.1 Alphaproteobacteria bacterium | reverse complement strand
GCCGCGGCCTGAGGCGCGGGCTTGTCCGCAGACTTCAGCTTCGCGGCGACGGTTTCACCCAGCGTGTACATGCCCGGCGCTCCGCCCAGGGCCACCAGCATGAGAACGATCTCGAAGACGCCCACAGCCGGGGCCGTAATCAGCGTGGCCGCCATCACCACCACGATGGCGCCCACGATGGAGAGCGTGCGCAGCCGGGTCCTTTCGGCGGCCGGCACCTCCGCCGCCGACAGCGCCGTGGCGAAGGACATGTCGATGGCCGCGATGGTCATCAGTACCAGCGGCAGCTGGTAGCCCATCAGGGCGCTGTTCGACGCGAGCATCAAGATGAAGCCAAGTGCAAAGAGCACGGCAGCCCCAATAAAGGCGGCCATGCCGACGGTCTGGCTTTTTTTACCCTGGCCAGAAAACATGGATTGGACCTGCATGAGAGCCCTCCTCCCTTCCGTTTACCTTGGACAGGCTTGGGGGAGTCTGTGGCCCGATCAAGCCCAAAATTTGACATTTCGGGCTGTCCGGCTACCCCTTTAAGGGTAAAATTCAGCCAATTGTGGCAGGTGACGGCCGGAGACGGATGCCGGCGGCTGCCTGTAGACTGCACCAAATGGAGTGATGGAGAGGGCGGCCGCCGTGCACCGGGCAATCTTCCCAGCGCTTGCGCTTCTTGTGGCCACGCCCGTTGCGGCTGCGCAGGACCTGGCCGAATTCACGGGGAACCGGGAGGGACCGAAGGTTTCCGTGTTCCGCGACACGCCGCCCGCTCAAGACCCCATTCAGGACAAAATCACACCCGGCATGCGTGCCGTAACGATTCGCGTGCGCGAAACGGCAGGCACGGCGGGCTTTGTTTTTCCGGGTGACCGGGTCGACATCATGCTGATTCTCGCGGAAGGGAGCGGCCGCTCCAGGCCGTATCCTTTTCTTCGGGACGTCCGCGTCCTGGACGTCGAGCAGGTGATCGAGGACGAACGGGTCGTGGATTTGGTTACCGTGGAGGTGACCATTGATCAGGCGCGGCAACTGACAAAGGCGCAGAAGGCGGATTCGATTACGCTGGTCCTGCGAATTTTCGAGCCCCCCGCACGGCCGGCCGGGCCGTGAGCCCTGCATTACCGGCTACATCCGGAACACGCCGAACCGGCTTTCGGGCACGGGCGCGTTGAGCGTGGCGGAAAGGGCGAGCCCCAGGACCCGGCGGGTGTCCGCCGGGGCGATGATGCCGTCGTCCCACAGGCGGGCCGTGGCGTAATAGGGGTGGCCCTCGCGCTCATAGGCCTCGCGGATGGGGGCCTTGAAGGATTCCTCCTCCTCCGCGCTCCATGTCTCCCCCTGGGCCTCCAGATTGTCGCGCTTCACCGTGGCGAGCACGCTGGCCGCCTGCTCCCCGCCCATGACGGAAATGCGCGCATTGGGCCACATGAACAGAAAGCGCGGCCCGTAGGCGCGCCCGCACATGCCGTAATTGCCCGCCCCGTAGGAACCGCCGATGATCACGGTCAGCTTGGGCACCTGCGCGCAGGAGACGGCGGTCACCATCTTGGCGCCGTCCTTGGCGATGCCTCCCGCCTCGTATTTCGAGCCCACCATGAAGCCCGAGATATTCTGCAGGAAAATCAACGGGATACGGCGCTGGGCGCAGAGTTCGATGAAATGCGCCGCCTTGAGCGCCGATTCGGAAAAGAGAATCCCGTTATTGGCGACGATGCCCACCGGATAGCCATAGAGCCGGGCAAAGCCGGTCACGACCGTCGTGCCGTAAAGCTTCTTGAATTCGTCGAAGCGCGAGCCGTCCACCAGCCGGGCGATGACCTCGCGCACATCGTACTGGGTGGCGAGCGACTGCGGCACCACGCCGTCCAGTTCCGCGGGGTCGTAAGCCGGGGCTTCCGCCTCGCGCAGGTCCAGGTCCACCACCTTTTCGGTGTTCAGCGTGCCCACGATCTGCCGGGCCAGCGCCAGGGCGTGATCGTCGTTCTGGGCGTAATGGTCGGCGACGCCGGAGCGCCGCGCATGGACGTCCGCCCCGCCCAGATCCTCCGCGCTGACCACCTCGCCCGTGGCCGCCTTCACCAGCGGCGGGCCGCCCAGAAAAATGGTGCCCTGCTGCCGGACGATCACGGTTTCGTCCGACATGGCGGGCACATAGGCCCCGCCCGCCGTGCACGAGCCCATGACCACGGCGACTTGCGGAATGCCCATCGCCGACATGTTGGCCTGGTTGTAGAAGATCCGGCCGAAATGCTCCCTGTCCGGAAAAATCTCCGCCTGATTGGGCAGGTTGGCGCCGCCCGAATCCACCAGATAGATGCAGGGCAGCCGGTTCTCGCGCGCGATTTCCTGGGCGCGCAGATGCTTTTTCACCGTCTCCGGATAATAGGTGCCGCCCTTGATGGTGGCGTCATTGCACACGACCATGACCTCGCGGCCGCGCACGCGCCCGATGCCCGTGATCATGGAGGCGCCGTGAATATCGCCGCCATACATGCCGTTGGCCGCCAGCGGCGACAGCTCCAGAAACGGGCTGCCCGGATCGAGCAGGCGCTCCACCCGCTCGCGCGGCAGCAGCTTTCCCCGCTTGAGGTGCCGTTCGCGCGCCCGCTCGTCCCCGCCCCGCGCGGCCTCTGCCACGCGGGCGCGCAGGTCCGCCACCAGTTCGGCCATGTGGGCGGCATTGGCCTTGAAGCTCTCCGAGCGGGGATCGATGCTGGACGAGAGAACGGACATCAGAAAACCTCCGGTATTGCCGGTTTTTCACTGGGCAAACCGGCCCGTCCGGTTAGCATACTGCGCTGCGTTAACCAATATGGACGGCGCGTGCCGGAGAAGCGAGGGAAGAGAAGCGAGGAGCGAGTGTGCGCCCTCTCGCTTCTCGCTCCTCTCCACTTCCTTCTCGCGTCCCGGGAGTGAGTAAATGATGGCGTCTGCATTCCGCCCCCTGTTCCTGCTCCCGGCCCTGTGCGCCTTGATGCTCGTCCCCGCCCGGGCGGACGAGGCGGAACGGGCGGCGAAACTGGTGGCGGCCGCCATCGAGCGCACCAAACATCCGGTCGTCTATGACGGCAGCTACCGCCGGATCGAATATCCGGGCGGCGACGTGCCCGGCCATATCGGCGTATGCACGGACCTCGTGATCCGCGCCTATCGCAAGGCGCTGGGCATTGACCTGCAAAAGCGCGTGCATGAGGACATGAAGAAGTATTTCGGGGATTATCCGAAGGACTGGGGACTGACCCGGCCCGACCCCAATATCGACCACCGCCGGGTGCCCAATCTCGAGACCTTCTTCAAGCACCAGGGCGCCGCCCTGCCGGTCTCGCGCGACGGCCATGACTACCGGGCCGGCGACCTCGTCACCTGGCGGCTGAACGGAAGCCTGCCCCACATCGGCGTGGTGACGCACAAGCGCTCCGGCGACGGCAAACGGCCCCTGATCGCGCATAATATCGGCGCCGGCCCCAGGCTCGAGGACATGCTGTTCGATCATCCGATCACGGGGCATTACCGCTGGCTGCCGGAGTGAGGGCTTCATTCACGGAACTACCGGACAGGATGGCCGAATGCAGACCATTGCCGCCTATATCGGCGCCGCCATTGCCGAGATTGCCGGATGCTTCGCCTTCTGGGCGTGGGCAAGGCTGGACAAGCCCGCCTGGTGGATCATTCCGGGCCTCCTCTCGCTGTCCGTCTTCGCGTATCTCCTGACCTTCGTTGAAAGCACCGCGGCGGGCCGGGCCTTCGCCGCCTATGGCGGGGTTTACATCGCCAGTTCGCTGGCATGGCTCTGGCTGGTGGAAGGCGTGCGGCCGGACCGGTGGGATTTGATCGGCGCACTGATCTGTCTGGCGGGAGCCGCGGTGATCATCGCCGCGCCTCGGGGATAGACAGGCACGCCTTCTCCCCGCTCACCCGGCAGAAGGGCGGGACGAGCGGAAAGAGAGGGCAACTGCATTGCCTCCCGCCCCGAGTCGTCCTAGCCTCCATCCCATGACCATCCATCTCATCAAGCTGTGCGTCGGCATCGACAGCGTGGACGACCTGCTCGCCTGGCGGCGGAAAATGGCGGCGCGGGCGAAGCGGGAAGGGCGCAAATACGAGCCGGGCCACACCACGCGCATGACGCCGAAGCGGCGGGAAGAGATCCTCGACGGCGGCTCGCTCTACTGGGTGATGAAGGGCGTCATTCAGGCGCGGCAACGTGTCATCGATATCCGCCCCGTCACCGGCGAAGACGGCATCCCGCGTTGCCGGTTCATCTTCGATCCCGAAATTGTCCGTACACGCCCCCAGCCGCGCCGCGCCTTTCAGGGCTGGCGCTACCTCAGGCCCGAGGACGCCCCGCCCGACCTGCCGGAAGGCGAGGCGGGGGACCTCGCCGAAATGCCCGCCGAAATGCGCGCGGAACTGATGGAGCTGGGCCTGATCTGAGTCCGGATTTTGCATTTTTGTATATGCGCCAGGCAGAATAGGGCAGGAGATCCGCGACGAAGAGCGGTGGTTGATAGCTGCCGCATGAACGCCGAATTCAGGACAGGTTCAGGTTGAAAGGCGATTAATTATCAATACCAGGCCGCATTGCCTTTTGAGAGGGAGGTAATTATGCGTACCTGGAATTTTGCATTTGCGAACAGGAAGCCCCTACGGAAAAGCGCCATATTGGTCAGTGTGCTGGCTATTGTGCCTTTGGCGTTTACGACAACTCCGGCCGCCGCTGGCACGTCCGGTGAGGCGGGCCCGGCCACCCTGACCAAGGCGAGCCTCAAGGCGAAACGCGCCACGCCGCGCAGGGACGCCCCGAGGCGCAGGCTGGTCGCACCTACATCCCGGTCCAGCATTGGTCTGAAGCAACTGGCGCACAGCGCCACCGTTTATATGAAGCGCGGCTCCTGCGGCCCTGACTGCGGTATCCACAAGCTGGCGGCCAAGGGCAACCGAAATCTGCCGGTCCAGGTCTGGCTGACCTGCCCCAGCGGCCAGACGGTCAATAAGCTGCGGGTCAAGGTCGCGGGCATGGCTCAGATCTACAATGTGTCCGGCAAGACCAACCAACAGTCGGTCTCCCAAAAGATCAACATCAAGCCCTGGACGAACAGCCATTTCGAAAAGGCCTGTCAGCAGGCGTTCGGCGGCGCCTGGGCCCAGCCGGGTGGACCCAAGGTCAACAAGAAGACCGTCTACACCACCATGAAGGCCATCGCCACGCCGTTCGGCCATTGTTCGGGCGCCAAGCAGGGCACGTCGAAGGCCGTGCACCTTAAATTGAAGGTCAAGTGCGTGGACCGGAGCTACGTCCGCCGCGCGCGCTGATCCGGTTAATGACGATCATGACGGCCGGGGGCTTCGGACCCCCGGTTCTCTTTCCGCGAAACGAATGCCGCCCCAGCGGGACCGGGGCGGCTTGATTGCATTTCCGGCTCAAGGCGGCCGGTCCAAATCAGAAATTCACCCGGATGCCGGCGGAGGCGTTGTGGCTTTGATAGCCAACGTCCACGTTGAAGATGTCCGCATCGCCGACGGCGTCGTGAAAGCGGTATTCGGCGAAAACACCGACGGTCTGGCTGACATTCAGCAGCAGGCCGGCCATGGCCTGGTAACCGAATTTCCAGTCGGAGTCCGAAAAGCTTCCGTCAACGCCTTCCAGGCGGACCGTGCCGACGCCGGCGCCCAGATAGGGGTTCACAAACCCGTCCGGATTGAAGCCGTAAATGGCGTCGAGCATGAAGCTCAGCGTATTGAGCGACTCGCCCGAACAGCACTCCAGGCCGGCGTCGTTGTAGAAGATGTCCAGTTCCGCTGCCAGGTTTGGAGTTACATGCGTGCCGACGGCGCCGCCGATATTCCAGCCGGTTTCCATGTCTTCATCGAACCCGTTGATCTCCAGGTCGGTGAAGGTGACGCCGCCGGCCGCCTCGGCATAGAAACCGCCCGGCGCCGAGGCCGCGGCCGGCACGGCGAGAACGAATACAGCGGCAGCAGACAGAAACAGATTTCGTACTTGCATCAGGATGACCCCTCTTGCTCGACAACATTCCCCTGCGGGATTGCAGGGGATGGATGGTGCTACCCGATTCAGGAAGTCGCCCCCGGTCAGCACCGATGCGGCCCTTGTTAAAGGGCCGGCACTGTATCGGGACTGAATGCTCCGTTCATGAAGCATTCAGCAAGCGAAAACGGGGCAAATGGCGGCGTCTCGTGACGTTTTCCGGCAGAGTGTGATCGGGATACGGTGTTTTGCCCGTCAGGGCTGTTTCCCCGTGGAGCAAGCGGATCGCCCGGCGATTCAGTCGCCGCCCACCGCCACATTGTCGATCAGCCGCGTCGAGGGCAGTTTCACCGCGCCCAGCACGCGCGCGGGGCGCTCCAAACGGCTCAAGGGCTCCAGCGTCTCTGCATCCCGCACTTCGAGATACTGAACCTCCTCAAACCCCGCCTCCAGCAGCGCCCGCTTTCCCCGTGCCACCGCCTCATCCACGGCCATGCCATCCGCGGCCCGGCGCGCCACATCCTTCAGCACACGGTTGAACTGTCCGGCGATGCGCCGTTCTTCCGCCCCCAGATAGGCGTTGCGCGAGGACAGGGCGAGGCCGTCCCCCTCGCGCACCGTGGGCCCGCCGATGATCTCCACAGGCAGGTCCAGATCCCGCACCAGCCGGCGCACCACCAGAAGCTGCTGATAGTCCTTCTCGCCGAACACCGCCACGTCGGGCGCGCACTGGACCAACAGCTTGGTCACTACCGTCGCCACGCCGTTGAAGAAGTGCGGGCGGATGCCGGTCTCGAGGCCCTGCGCCGGGCCGTCCACCTGCACGGATGTCGCGAAACCGGGCGGGTACATCTCCCGCCCATTGGGCGCGAACAGCAGGTCCGCCGGCCGCCGGCTCAGTTTCTCCGCGTCCTCCGCCTCGGTGCGGGGATAGGCGTCGAAATCCTCCCCCGGCGCGAACTGGGCCGGGTTCACGAACAGGCTCACCGCCACCCGGTCCGCATGCCGCGCCGCCAGGTCCACCAGCGACAAATGGCCCTCATGCAGCGCGCCCATGGTGGGCACGAAGCCGA
>JBKHIN010000150.1:0-7057 GCA_046538635.1 Alphaproteobacteria bacterium | reverse complement strand
GCGGGAGAGAGTCCGGTTTCCGACCGGCCTGGACCGGCCATCCCCTCCCGGGCAGGACGCTGTCCCTATCCTCTCTCCTCGGCGGGTTGTGCAAGCGGCGCGGGGGTACGTTCTTTCAGGAATTCGCGGAACTCCGGCGTGAATTCGCGCTCGTCCAGACGGACCGCCCAATGGACTCCGGGCACCAGGCCGCCCTGCGGGCCGGTGCGGAAGGGCGAACGCAAGTCCCAGACGATCCGCCCCGCCGGGTCCACCTCGAACACCCTGCCGGCACTCGATTCGGTAATCAGCGTGTTGCCGTTGGCGAGCCGCTGCTGGGAGCCGCGAATGACGCTTTGGAAGGGCTGTTCCGGCGTGCCCTCATAGCGCCAGGTGATGCCCAGCGACTCCGGATCGACTTCGAGAATCCGCGACCGGCCGGCCGGTTCCCAACCGCCCAGATTGTCGAAAAGCAAAATATTGCCGTTGGCGAGAATGTCCGGATCATGCTGCGCGATCCACGGCCCCCGGGTCAGCCAGGTGAAGGCGCGCCGCTCTCTATTCAGCACACCGATTGCATGCGGATTGCGCAGAGAGATCAGCAGATCGCCCGCTTCCCCGTGCGGAAAATTCCTCGCCTGTTCCGGCGTGATGAAATCGACATTGTTTGCATGAAGAAAATCGCCCTGGTAATCCTCATGTCCCAGGCCCAGGATTCCGTCCCTCATGCCGCGCAGGGAAAAACCGGAATCTCTCAGGGCCTCGAACAGACTGAGCCGCTGAAGCACCTCGCCCGAGGGCGAAAGAATCACCACAAGATCGTCCATATAGGGCGTAGGCAGATATTCCAGTCCTTTTTGCTGCGATGTACGCACCTCGCGCGCAAGCACGGCGATGCGGCCGTCCGGGGCGATGTCGAAGTCATGGTGCAGGCTGGCGTCGTAATGGCGCCACAGAATGTTGGAGTCCCGGTCCACCCGGATGAGTCCCAGCGGCTGTTCCCAGTGCCGCCCCGCGCCGTAGACCATCAACAGGGCCTCGCCGCCGGGAAGCACGCGGGCGCGCCCCAGATGTACCCGGTCCAGCCGGTCCATCAGCCCGTGGACCTCGCCGAAGATGCGCCGGAATGTGCGCCTGTCCGCCGGGCTGAATTTCGGCTCGTAGCGATGAACCTCCCGTCCGCGTGCGTCCACCAGATAGAGAACATCGTCATGAAACCAGGTGAGCGCCGTCAGCCCCGGCTGCATGGCGGCCTCGTTGCGCGCGACGACTCCGCCCGTGTCCTCGCGGGCGGGCTGGAACAGAAAGTCCTGATATGGCTCCCCGCCGTCCACGGAATCGAGCACGTAGAACAGACCCGACCAGGCCTGCCTGAGCACCGGATAGGGGAAGATCCGGTACTCGGTAACCATGGCGCCGCCCAGGGCCGAGAGAAACGCCACGGCCACAAGCAGGCCTGCGCGTCCCCAGTTCGTGTTCCTGACCGAAGCCGACAAATAGCGCCACAACTGGGCTTGCCAGGCCGACATGACCGATCCCCCCGCTCTTCTGTTCGCCGTTCGTGCAAATGGCAGCCGGCCGCCCCCCCGCGCCGGCACCGTGCCGATTTTGTCCGCCGCGCCGCCTCAAATCAAGACGTCGTCCAGGCCGTGCCGGGGCCGCGGGCCGAGAGAGTGGAGACTGCGCATGGCATCGGCGCGCGCGAGCGGCCCGAATTTCAGCCCCGTGCGCCGCTCGATATCGCTCACCGTTGTCTGGAACGTGGCGTGGTGCCCCTCGCTGAATTCGAAATTCGCCAGAAGATGATCCTGGCGGAGCAGGAAGGCCAGCGCCCTGAGCGCGTTGCGCTCCCGGTCAAGGAAGGCGACGATCTTCCAGAAGGCCTTCGGAATCCGGTATTCCCGCCGGTAGAAAGGGTCGTCATCGGCCAGCACCGGCCCGCTGAATACCGACAGGCGGATATTGGTCACATCCGCCCGGTTCAGAATGTGATCCTCGAGCGCCAGCCAGATGCTCTCATCCAAATCCTCGTGCCGGGGCACGCAGTTGGTCCACCAGTAGGTATCGCGCTCGGCGTGGCGCACGAATTCGCGCGTCGTGCCCCACATGGTGCTGAGACGCCGCACCAGATGGCCCCGGTTCAGCATGTTCTTGCGGTAGAGGTCGTTGCCGGCCTGAAGTTCGCGCGGCACGCGCTTGTCATAGGCCCAGGGATCGGCGGTGCGGGCGAGGCGCTGGGTTTCCGCCCCGTTGAGATTGCAGGCGGTGAACGCCGCCAGCCGCCGTTCGGCATGAAAGGCCAGGGAATAGTGGATGTAGCGCACTTCCCACGGCGCGTCGGCATCGCCGTCGAAGACGAACAGCTTGCGCTTCAGCGCCGCCCGCGGCTCGGGCAGCGGCACTTCATGCTCCGTTCCCAGAAAATCCGGCTGGTAACCGAGGCGCAGGTCTCCGGACGGCGGCAGGACGTAACCGGCGGGCTCTCCGCCGTCGACAGGCACGCCGATGTTCAGGGCCGCCATGCGTTCCTTCACCACCGAGGCCTTCACGGCGAAATTGGCCTCGCGGAAAATGCCGCCGAAATGCAGGCCCACGGCCGCGCCGGTGGAAAGGTCGATCACCGGCGAGCCGGAATTGCCGCCCAGAGTGGAGCAGTCATGGGCGAAGATGATGTCGCTGTCGAAGTCCACCACCTTGCCCGGCGAGAAGCGCTTCACCTCGTAGATGTCGCCATAGACATGGGTCATGGCCGCATCCCCGTTGCGCGGATCCCGCTGGGGGTAGCCGATCACGCCGATGAAACCGTCTTCGGGCAGCCGGTCCTGCAATTCGATGGGCGGCGGCAGGCCGGGGCCGCGCGCCACGATCAGGAAGGCGAGGTCGGGGAATTCCTTCCCCATGGGCTCGATATGCTTCACCCGGACGACAGGAAATTCCTCATCCCCCGGAATGTTGTATTCCTCCCGGAAGTCGCACCGCACGACAAGGGGCTGGCCCATGGCGTTGACATCCATGGCGTAGGCGCCCCCGCGCTCATAGGCGAAAATGCGCGCCACATGCCGGTTGGTGACCACCACGTCATCCGACACCAGCCAGCCGGTCCCGATCCAGGGATAACGCTGGGAATTGGGCAGTTCCAGCCGCCCGGCGGAGGGCAGCGCGCTTTCGATGCTGCGGCGGTTGCGGTTCAGCCGCACGCGCCAGACCTCCGACTCCGGCATTTCGAAGCGGTCGTTCCGCACCAGCAGCGAGGGGCGGACGAATTCGGAGATCACCGCCTCCTCATAGGGCATCTCCCGGACCCTCGCGGCCACCAGTCCGGAGCTCTTGCCCAGCAGGCTGCGGACCTTGTCGCGGTAGACATTGAACTCCCCGCCCTTGGGCAGGCCGCGCGGCGTGGCCAGCCGGCGGCGCACGGAGCGCACGATGTCGTCATCCTGCAGGGCGTTGGCGAGAATATTGCCGGCCGCGCCGTGATTCATGGGTCCTCCTCCGGCATGGTGAAAGAAATCGTCCGCCCGCGCAGGCGCGACTCGCGAGGTTAATGGGGGACACGGAAAGTTAACACCATAATCAGGGCGTGGCACGGATTTTGCGGGTCTGATGAAAAGGTTAAGGCGCGTGGTGAATCATGGTATTAACAAATTCCTAACATGGCGTTGTCCATGTCTTTACAATTGAATTGATTCGCAGAACGCCCAAGTCAGTTTGCGTCGGCTGTCCTGTAGCGTGGCCGGAAAGGCATGGGAAAAGTTTCGTGCGGCCGCGCGCCTTTCAACGGCATCCGGACCTCCGGATCGCCGTTTCGGGAAACCGCCGGTCCCGGCGTGCCGCCTTGTTCCGGTTCCGTCCGGGGAGCGCCAAACTGAATGCGAGGCCGTAAATGAACATCACCGCCGACCTGATCGTGACGATCAGTGCCGTGCTTGTCGCCATCGGCAGCGCGCTGTGGGCCTTTTACGTCGGCCTCAGGCTCAGCGCCTCCACGCGCCGCTGGGCCGCCCGGAAACGGCTGATGGAACAGGAACTGGAGGGCATGACGGCCGTCGTCGCCACCGATCCCGATGTGCTCATGATCTGGGACAAGGGCGCCGGGCCCGTCGTGGACAATGCGGGCGCGGGTTCGGGCACCGCGCGCTGGCCGCTGCGCGCGCCCGACCGGATTCTGGGCGCGGGCAAGCTGGGCGCGAACCCGGAGCGGAACCCCGAGCGCCCCGCCGCCGCGCGCTTTGAGGATTTCGTTTCCGGGCTGACGGACGACTCCCGGCACAGCCTGGCGGAAATGCTCAGCGCCCTGCGCCATTCGGGTGCGGGCTTTTCGCTGTTCCTCAGACGGACGGACGGCGAGCATTTCGAGGCCGACGGGCGCACCGCCGGCGGCCAGGCGGTGGTCCGCGTGCGATCCGTCTCCCCGGAACGGCGCGAGATCGAGCGCCTGGTGGGCCTGCTGCGCGAGGCGGATTCGGAACGCCAGTCCCTGGGCGAAGTTCTGGACGCCCTTTCCGTTCCCGCCTGGCAGCGCGACAAGAATTTGCAACTGAGCTGGGCCAACCGGGCCTATGCGGAGGCCGTGGACGCGGAAACGCCCGACGCGGCGGTCGCCCGCGGCCTCGAGCTCGAATCCTCCGCCCGCGCGCTGGCGGAAACCGCGCTGCAGGAGAACGGGGAGACGGCCGAGCGGCGCTATGTGGTCTATGGCGGGCGCCGCCGCGCCATGCAGCTTGTCCACAAGCCGGTGTCGGGCGGCGTGCTGGGCTTCGCCATCGACGTGACGGCGCTGGACGATCTGGAGCAGGAATTCCGCCGCCATCTGGAGGCGCACCGCGACACGCTCAACAAGCTGCCCACGGCCGTGGCCATTTTCGGCGCCGACAAGCGGCTCAAATTCTTCAACCGGGCCTATGCCAAACTGTGGGACCTGGACGCCGGGTGGCTGGCGGAGGAGCCGGAGGACGGCGAAATCCTCCAGCGGCTGCGCGAGGCCGGCGCGCTTCCCGAACAGCCCAATTTTCAGGCCTGGAAGCAGCAGCGGCTGGCGCTTTACAACGAGGTCATGGAGGAGCAGGAGGAAACCTGGCACCTGCCCGACGAGCGCACGCTGCGCGTCACCTGCCGCCCCTACCCGCTGGGCGGGCTGATTTATCTGTATGAAGACGTCAGCGGCATCGTGGCGCTGGAAAGCAGCTACAACACGCTGGCCGACGTGCAGCGCGTCACCCTCGACAATCTGCATGAAGGCGTGTGCGTGTTCGGCGCGGACGGGCGGCTGAAACTGTTCAACTCGTCCTTCGTGCGCATGTGGAATCTGGACACCGACACGCTGGAGGGCGAGCCCCATTTCGATGTGCTTACGGAGCATTGCCGCCCGCAGCTCGCCTCCCCCGCCGAATGGCGGCGCATCGCAAGACGCGTGACGGCGGCCGTGCCCGAACGGCGCTTCGAGCCGGGCCAGCTCGACCGTGCGGACGGTTCCGTGGTCAATTTCACCGTGGAGCCGCTGCCCGACGGCCGCCTGCTGCTCACCTTCATGGACGTCACCGACACGGCCAGCATCGAGCGGGCCCTGCGCGAGCGCAACGAGGCGCTGGAGACGGCGGACCGTCTGAAGTCGGAATTCATTTCCAATGTCTCCTACCAGCTGCGCACGCCGCTCAATTCCATTCAGGGCTTCGGCCAGATTCTGGAATCGGGCATGGCCGGGCGGCTGACCAAGCGGCAGAAGACCTATATCCGCGACATCCTCAGCGCCTCGCAGGACCTGAAAGACCTGATCGGCAACATTCTGGACCTGGCCATGGTCGAAGCGGGTACGCTCTCGCTCGATCTCGGCGACGTTGAAGTGTGCGATCTGCTGAACGAGGCGCGCGACTACGGCGTCACCAGCGCCACCGATACCCAGCTTCAGATTTCGGTGGACTGCGCGGAGAATGTCGGGGCCATCCGCGCCGACGGCAGACGTTTGAAGCAGGTGCTCTTCAACCTGATGTCCAATGCCGTGCGCTTCACGCCGCCGGGCGGCTCCGTCACTCTGGGTGCGGAGCGTTCCGGCCCCGGCGTGCGCCTGTGGGTGGAGGATACGGGCTCCGGCATCGAGGCGGAAAACCAGGCCCGGGTGTTCGAGCGCTTCTCGGCCCCCGGCACCGGCGTGCAAGGAACGAGCCGGCGCGGCGCGGGCGTGGGCCTCGCGCTGGTCAAGAGCTTCGTGGAACTGCACGGCGGCTGGGTGACGCTGGAATCCGAACCCGGCAAGGGCACCCGCGTCGTCTGCCACCTCCCCGCCGATCCCCAGGTCACCGCGACGCAGGCGGCGGAGTGAGGAGGGGCGGTGCCTCGTTTGGCCGGAAATTGCCCTAAAAGTCGATGACCAGCCACAGGGTGATGATCACGCCCAGGACGGTGACGACTGCCCAGATGAGCGGCCACAACCACGCGCCCCCGCGCTTCACCGAGGCCGTTTCGGCCGGCGCACGGCTGGTCTTCGTGGTGTCGTAGGTCCTGTCCCTGCGGTCTTTCAGGCTTGGGTTCAACCCGCTCCTGTCGCCGGGTTCTTCAGGCTTTTCGCTCATTCACGGGCTCCTTTTCCGAAGATGCGCATGCTGACAATCGCACACGCCAGCGAACCATCACAAGGAGGCAATCCGTCCCCGGATCGGCGCTGTCCTTGAGACGCGAAAGCAGCGTGGCCCAGTCCTCCTCCGTGGCGTATGTGGCGAAATCCGCGGGCGCCGTGCGAATGAACACGGCCGGACTCTCTCCCGCAGCGGCGGCGGCATCCGTAACCTGCGCCGCGAGTGGCGGATCGGAGTCCAGCCATCGCATGAACCCGGCGGATGACCGGCGCGCCGCGGCAAGGATGTCGCCGAGCATCGGCATCAGGAACCCGACCCGGGAGCGAAGGAAACCCCCTTGAGGGTGCCGCGTTCGGCGAGCGCGGTAACATAGCGGGCGGCGGCGGCCGACCAACTGCGCGCGGCCAGCATATCGGCGATCTTTTCCCGCACGGCCTCAAAAGGCAGCGTGTGTCCCTCGATCCGCCGCGCCAGATGGACCACATGCCAGCCGAACGGGGAGCGGACCG
>JBKHIN010000427.1:0-2579 GCA_046538635.1 Alphaproteobacteria bacterium | reverse complement strand
GCGCGACGGCACCACGTTCCGCTACCAGCGCGCCATGGTGTAAGGCGGCCGACTAGTACTACAGTTGCATATTATGTCGACGTTTGTAATGTGCCTTGGCGGCTTGCGCCTGATGCTGGCGTCGCCAGAGCGACCAGGCCCATACGAAGGCGACACTGTTGGGTGGCGGGACCAGCAGGCGGGCCAGGAGATAGCGGATTTCCGGGACGCTGGGCATAAGGGCGGTCAAATTGCTCAGGCGGCGGTTGGAACGCGCGGACTCGTTTCGTTCGCTTTGTTCCAGGCGCTGCGGCGCAGGTCGGCGGCCAGCTTGGCGAGGAAGGCGGCGGCGGCCATGACGAGGCTCATGTGGCGATGCCAGCCGTGCCAGGAGCGCGCTTCGCAGTGGTCGAGGCCGAGGTCGTCCTTGGCACGTTGGAAGCATTCCTCGATGGTCCAGCGCAGGCCGGCGACGCCGGCCAGTTCGGCCAGCGTCGTGCCGGCGGGGGCGAACACCAGATAGTAGGCCCGCTGGGCCGGGTCCTGCCGACTGCGGCGGATCAACAGCCAGCGCGCCCACCGGGGATCGCAGGCCCACGGCAGCGCAATGCGCGCCCAATCGTAAAGCCGCAGGCCCTTGCTGCCTTCGCCCGCGGCATGCGCGGCCCAGGCCTCGGGCGCGAGTTCATCCGCCAGGGTTGCCGGGTCGGTGGCGATCAGCCCATTGCTCGCCAAGAAGCGCAGGTGATGGTTGGAACGGACCGCCAGCACATAAGGCTGATCGCGCGCTTCCAGCAGGCGGCGCAGCTTCGAATCCGAGCCGTAAAGCGCATCCGCCAGCACCCACGCGCAGGGCACCTGCGCATCCAGCGCAGTCGCGATCAGCTCGCGTGCGATCTCCGGCTTGCTGGCGAAGGGGACCGCCGCCGGCACCTGCGCCTTGTGCCGGCGCGCGGGGTCCTCGGCCCAATCCTTCGGCAAATACAGCCGCCGGTCGATCAGCGTCTGGCCAAAGCGGCTGGCGTAGGCCAGGAACACCCCCACCTGGCAGTTCTCGATCCGCCCGGCGGTGCCGGAATACTGCCGGGCGACGCCGACCGAATGCGCCCCCTTCTTCACAAACCCCGTCTCGTCCACCACCAGGACGCCGTCGGGGTCGCCAAGGGCCTCGACGGCATAGGCCCGCACTTCATCGCGCAAAGCGTCCGCATCCCAATGACTGCGCCCCAACAGCGACTGTATCCGATAGGGGCGCGCCAGCCCGGCCTGCTCGGCCATCAGCCAGCCGGTCTTACGCTCGATGCCGGATAACAGGCCGTCCAGAAACGCCCCGCCGCTCTCCCGCAACTCGCGCCGGCGAAACACCGGCCCAAGCCGGTCCTTCAGCGCCGCAAGCTCCCGTTCCCAGGCCAGCAGCGAGCCAGACCACGCCGCAACAGACATCCCGATCCTCCCCCAAGTGCCTCGGGAAAGGGAATCACAGCCCGATCTTATATGCAACTGTAGTACTAGAGCAATTTCCGATCATTCGGGCTCATAGCCGGTGGCGGTGAAGTAGTTGGCGCATTCTGCTGGGGTGATGGCCTCGATGGCGTCTGCGATGGCATTCCAGAGTTCGGCGACGGTGCGGGCGGCGGCGGCTTTGAGGAGCGCCTTGAGCTTGCTGAAGGCCAGCTCGATGGGGTTGAAGTCGGGGCTGTAGGCCGGGAGGAAGCGCAGCTCGGCGCCGGCGGCCTCGATGGCCTGACGGACGGCGGTGGGCTTGTGGGCTGGCAAGTTGTCCATGATGACAATGTCGCCTGGCTTCAGGGTCGGCGCCAGCGCCTGTTCGACGTAGGCGAGGAAGGCCGGGCCGTTCATGGCCCCGTCCAGGGTCATGGGGGCGGTCATGCCGGACAGGCGCAGAGCGCCGACGAAGGTCGTGGTCTTCCAATGGCCATGCGGGATCGGCGCGCGGCACCGCGTGCCCTTTGCCGAGCGGCCGCGCAGCCGCGCCATCTTGGTCGAGGCCCCGGTCTCGTCGATAAAGACCAGGCGTTCGGGGTCAAACTCGGGCTGGGCGTCGAACCAGGCTTCGCGTTCAGCCCTTACGTCCGGACGGTCCTGCTCACTGGCGTGCGCTGTCTTTTTTTGTACGTGACACCGTGGCGCTTGAAGAACCGCCAAACCGTGCTTTGCGAGACACTGATGCCGTGACGGGCCGCCAGGTGCGCGGCGATCTCGGCCAGCGTGATGTCGGGCTTGTCGGCCACCAACGCCAGGATCTCGTCGTGGAACGCATCGATCCGCCGCGAGCGGACATCGCCGCCGAAGCGGCGCGGCGCCCGACTGCCCGTCTCGTTCCAGCGGCGCAGCAGCTTGACCGCGGTCGAGACCCCGATGTCAAAGCGTTCCGCCGCTGCCCGCCGCGACATCCCACCCTCGACCGCCTCAATCACCCGTCTGCGCAAATCATCGGAAAGTGCACGCGTCATGAAGGCTGGCCTCCCTCTCCAGCCCTCACCTTGAATCAGAAAATGCCCACCGTGGGAATCCCCCGCGATTCCGTCACCCTGCGAAATGCTCTAGTACTACAGCTGTCCCTTATACCCATCTGACGC
>JBKHIN010000149.1:0-7072 GCA_046538635.1 Alphaproteobacteria bacterium | reverse complement strand
GCACATAGGTGCTGCGTTCGATGGGGCGCGGCATGATTTTGGTCCACCACGCCTTGAAACCGGGCCGCGCCATCGCCGTGTGCTGAATGCCGAAAAGGGCGATCAGAGCGAGATTGACGACCAACGCCGTGCCCAGGGGCGCCGGAGCGCCGCTGTCGATCGACTTGGGCACCACGAGATTGCCCACGAAGCCGATCAGATAGAGAAAAGTTCCGAAGAACACGAAATAGGCGATAACGCCGTACAGAAAGGCAATGTACCGCGACATGAGTGAGTCCTCCCGGGCCCTGTGATTTTGCCTGCTCCTCGTCAGGTTTGGCCTCGCGCTGTCCGGAGTATCCGAAGCAGCGCGAGGGCGGCGCGAGAATCTCAGTGAAAGGGGATTAATTCAAGAGTCGTATTCGGCCGGAAGCGCCGTCGGCTCAACTTTCACGTTTAATGTTCTAACTTTGGCTGCACACTTTTTCTTCTAACTTTAACAGGTTGCGCTCAAGAAAGCAGGGCCGGTGATGCCGTCAGAAAAAACCGCTGTGCGGATTTTCCGGTCAGACATTAACGCCGGCGCAGGGCGTCGCGGGCGGAAGGCCGCTCCGGTTGTCCCTTGCGCCGTTGCTGTTCTTCGGGGCGCAGCGCCCGGCCCGAACGCGGGTCCAGTTGCCGGCCGGTGACCTCGCCCACCCGCTTCAGGGTTTCCTGGCGCAAATGCGGGCCCAGGATGCGCATAACCCGGTCGCAATAGTTCCGGGAGATCCCCGCCACCGTCGCCGGCACGTTGAGGCCGTTGCAGTCGTCCACCAGCTTGCCGTTCTCGATGCCGTCGGCGATCCGGTCCTCGATTTGCGAAACTCCCACCAGGCTGCTCATCACATCCCCGATCCGGGCTCGCCGGAGATTCTGGATGACCTTGTCATGGTGCGCCCAGAACAGCTTGAGATATTCATTCCGGACATCGGAGCGCAGGGTGCCGTTGACGAATTTCTCGACCTGGCGCGCCTCGATCTCGATCGCGCGGGAAAGTTTTTCCGCCTCCCCCGGGGCAAACGACGTGTCCGGCTTCTTGTCCTCCTGAACGGCCATGCGCGCCAACTGGATGCAGATGCCCAGCAGCCCGAGAACAATCATCATGAGAGGCGGCTCGCTCCAGAGCCAGCGTAGAAAGTCCATCATCCCATACCCCTTCGCACCCAATCCGCCGCACGGATGCGTGTCACTTTTGGTTCACTATAACGGCCCGTGCCCGGTATTCATGGGGCAATCCTGCCCCCGGTTTCGCCATCGCGGAGTTTTTCGCGCCAGTGTTGCATATCCCGTACAGTGCCGCGAGACGCGCGCGGGCGCGCATGCTACACCCTTGGGGCGTTTGCCCCTCCACGGTTACGCGGTAAAAGGACGAAACCATGGTTATTTCGGGATTTCAGGGAGACACGGCCATGAAAAGGATTTGCCGTCTTGCCTGCGCGGCCGCACTGGCCTTTACCGTCGCGCCGGGCGTTCAGGCGCAGCAGAATTTCGAGGATGTGACCATCGAGACGACGGATCTCGGCAACGGGCTTTACATGCTCGCCGGCCGGGGCGGGAACATCGGCGTCTCCGCCGGAGAGGACGGCGTCTTCATGATCGACGATCAGTATGCGCCGCTGACGGAAAAGATCCGCGCAGCCATCGCCGGGATAACGGACAAGCCCGTGCGCTACGTCATCAACACCCACTGGCATGGCGACCACACGGGCGGCAACGAGAACCTGGGCAAGGCAGGCGCCGTGATCGTGGCGCACGAGAATGTCCGTAAGCGGATGAGCACCGATCAGGTCATGGAGGCCTTCGGCCGCACGGTCGAGGCCTCGCCGGAGGCGGCCCTGCCCGTCATCACTTTCACCGAGAACGTCACCTTTCATCTGAACGGCCGGGAAGCGCGCGTCATCCATGTGGCCCATGCCCATACGGACGGCGATTCCATCGTCCATTTCCCCGAGGCCGACGTAATCCACATGGGCGACCTGCTGTTCAACGGCATGTATCCCTTCATCGACATCGGCTCGGGCGGCGACCTGGACGGCATGATCGCCGGACAGGAGATGGCCCTCGAACTGGCGGGCGAGAAGACGAAAATCATACCGGGGCACGGCCCGCTGGCGGACAGGGCGGCGCTCAAGCGCAACCATGACCTGCTGGTGGAGGTGCGCAAGCGCGTGAAGAAACTCGCCGAGGCGGGCAAGAGCGAGGACGAAGCGGTCGCCGCGGACCCGCTCAAGGACCTCAACGAGGAATGGGGCGGCGGCTTCATCAATGGCGAGCGCATGGTGCGCTTCGCCTACCAGTCGCTTGAGGACTGAGCTTAAGGACATGGAAGGCGCACGGGCTTCAGGCTCCCGTGCGTCTCCATGCCCTTTGCGCCCTTGCGCGCTTTGTGGTTGGCTGGTGTTGCACTGCAATAGAGGCCTGCCATGCCCGCCCCCTCCGCCGTTCTGCCCGACCCTCCCAAGCTGACCGAAGAAGCCCTCGCCGCGACCGATGCGCTGGTGTCCGCGGCACGGGACGCCGTGGCCGCGCGCGTGGCGCCGGGCGGCAAGGTGGATCCGGAACGTCTGGAGCGGGAGCAGCACGCCGCCCACGGGTTCGCCTGGCTCGCCACCTGTGGCGAGGCGCTGCGCCAGCTCGATCACTGGGCGCGCGCGCTGGAGGGCGAGGGCCGCTTCGGGGAGACGGAGGCGCTGCTCCTTCAGGCCGGCTTCGCCGAATATCTGGCGCAGATGGCCAACGGCCTGCCCATGAACCAGTCCGAGTTCGTGCGGCCGGCGCAGTTGGGCGTCAGGCCGGAGCAGGTGGAAACATTCTGGACGCCTGCGGTGCAAACGCTGGTCACGGAGGGCGGCGGCGCGCCGGTGCGGGCGGAGATTGCGCGGCGCCTGCGCGAGGCGGGCGCGGCGACGGGCTTTGGCGACGCCGGGCTCGACGACACCCACGCCATGATCGCCGACCAGTTCCGCCGCTTCGTCGCGGACCGGGTGAGCCCCCATGCCCATGACTGGCATCTGCGCGATGCGCTGATTCCGGACGAAATCATCGCGGAAATGTCCGCGCTCGGCGTATTCGGCCTCACCATTCCGGAAGAATATGGCGGCGCGGGCTTGGGAAAGACCGCCATGTGCGTGGTTTCGGAGGAACTTTCGCGCGGCTATATCGGCGTGGGCTCGCTGGGCACGCGCACGGAAATCGCCGCGGAGCTGATCCTGCTGGGCGGCACGGAGGAACAGAAAAAACGCTTTCTGCCCGGGCTGGCGAGCGGCGATATTCTGCCCACGGCGGTGTTCACCGAACCCAATACCGGTTCCGACCTCGGCGCCCTGCGCACCCGCGCGGTGCGGGAGGGGGACGTCTACAAGATCACCGGCAACAAGACCTGGATCACCCACGGCGCGCGCACGGACCTGATGACCCTGATGGCGCGCACCGATCCCTCCGAGCCCGGATACCGGGGCCTCTCCATGTTTCTGGCCGAAAAACCGCGGGGCACGGACGAAAACCCCTTCCCGGCGGACGGCATGTCGGGCGGCGAGATCGAGGTGCTGGGCTATCGCGGCATGAAGGAATACGAGATCGCCTTCGACGAATTCGAGGTGCCGGCCCAAAGCCTGCTGGGCGAAAAGGAAGGGCAGGGCTTCAAGCAGCTCATGGCGACTTTCGAGAGTGCGCGCATCCAGACGGCGGCGCGCTCCGTGGGCGTGGCGCAGAACGCCCTCGACCTCGCCCTTCAGTATGCGGAGGAGCGCCGGCAGTTCGGCAAGCCCATCGTCGAGTTTCCCCGTGTTGCCGACAAGCTGGTCCATATGGCCGTGGAAACCCAGATCGCGCGCCAGCTCACATATTTCGCCGCGCGCGAGAAGGACGGCGGCCACCGCTGCGACCTCGAGGCGGGCATGGCCAAGCTGCTCGCCGCGCGCACGGCCTGGGCGGCGGCCGACAACGCCGTGCAGATTCACGGCGGCAACGGCTTCGCCCTCGAATACCCGGTCAGCCGCGTGCTGTGCGACGCGCGCATCCTCAACATTTTCGAGGGCGCCGCGGAGATCCAGGCGCAGGTGATCGCGAGACGGCTGCTGGAATAACAATGCTGTCATCCTCAAGGCCCGGCGAAGCGGCGCCGCGAAGCGGGGAACCTCCCGCAACGATTTGAAGATGGGCTCTCGGCAAGGGGCGGCCGCCGTGCCTTTTACGAAACAGGGTTCAGGACGGCTGATGCGCTGACCGGATCATTTGCGGCCATGAGTCCCAGATGACCACACATGTCATTCTTCGGGCCGCGGGCGAAGCCCGCGGAGCCGGAGAATCTCCCGGCATCGCAAGGGATCCTCGCGCTCGCGCTGACGCGCGACGCAAGGATGACATGCTTTGTAATGTGCGTATCGATCCAAGGCAGCTCGGTATCAGAACCGTTTTCCATTGCGCTGTGACGCCCACAACCACAGACTGAGGGGTGGGAACAATAATAGCGTATTCCGGTCATGCGTCTGGGGAGAGAACGGCAGCGGCGGGATGGCACGGCCTATTGGGACGTCATGGTGGCGCTTTCCGTGCTGCTGGGCGTGGGGCTGTTGTTCTGGGTCTGGGCACTGTTTACGTTCCTTCCGACCTTTCTGCCCCATTACCCCCAGCCGCAATTCGGAGGTTTCTCGCCGCTCTGGATCGAGAACACGCCGCTCATCGACCAGCCGCTTCGCATGTTCCTGCTCACGGTCTTTCTTTTGTCCGTGCACATCACTATTGTGTATGCAATGAGTTGCGGGGGCGGGCGGCGGCTCCTGTGGCCGGAGCGCGCGGCGCTGGCCGCGGGGTTCATCTTCATCGCCGGACCGCTCACGCTGGCCGTGACCGTAGGCCATTCCTATCCAATTACCCCGGATCATGTTGGTCTGCCAGGCTGGCTGGAATCGCAGATCGAAGAATCAGATCTTCGACAAGACGCCGCCGAAGCCCGCTA
The DNA here is from genome assembly GCA_046538635.1 of Alphaproteobacteria bacterium. Lineage (GTDB taxonomy): Bacteria > Pseudomonadota > Alphaproteobacteria > JAJFIK01 > JAJFIK01 > JBKHIN01. The sequence goes on along the minus strand of JBKHIN010000149.1, from coordinate 2,094 downwards.
CCGGACACAAATCCATGACAGGCAGGTCTTCCTGCCCGATGCCGACACGTTGCGCATCGACGGAAAAGACTATCGCCTCTGGGGCATTGACGCCCTTCAGGCAGGGCAATTCTGTCTGGGCAAGGAGGTCCGGTGGCTTTGGTGCGGCAAGCGCGCACGCAAGGCACTCCTTGAGCTGTTGAATTCCGTGCCGCCGAAGGAAATCGACTGTTTCTATCCGGACCAGGCACATTATCCGAACACAGTTTCCTGCCGTGCCGGCGGCGTAGACGTGGGGGAGTGGCTGGTGCGTCACGGCCATGCCTTTCCAACCGAGACAGGCAGGCACAGATACAGGGACGCGTTGGCGGAAGCCAGGTCAAACAAGGCCGGCGCCTGGAACACGACGTTCCTTTTTCCGTGGGAATGGAAAGCCGCGACGGTCAAGGTGGGCTTCCGCGGCTCTGCCTTTCTATATCCCTGGCAATGGAGTGCCGGCCATTGCCATCCGGCTACCGGTGTCTGCTGGGACTATTACAGCGGGGATTGAGCGCTCCGAAAACCTTCCGGCGCAGCTGAGAGCAGCAGGAAACACTGCGGAAGGCTCAGCCCCCAAGGCTTTTTCCATTGCGCTGTGACGCCCACAACCACAGACTGAGGGGTGGGAACAATAATAGCGTATTCCGGTCATGCGTCTGGGGAGAGAACGGCAGCGGCGGGATGGCACGGCCTATTGGGACGTCATGGTGGCGCTTTCCGTGCTGCTGGGCGTGGGACTGTTGTTCTGGATCTGGGGCCTTTTTTCCATTGTTCCCGCGTCTCCGCACTACCCCAAACCGGGTCTGGGTCAGTTTTGGGCGCATTGGGCGGAAAACGAGACCGCCCTCGACCAACCGCTGACCCTGTTCACGACAATCCTGTTTCTGTTGTCGGCTTACCTGTTTGTCCTGTTCATCACCCAGCGCGGCACATGGCACAACCGGAGGCTTGCGGAACGGACGGCGTTGGGCGCGGGCTTCATCCTGATTGCCGGCATGGTGATGGTGACCGACGACCTCATTGATCTGGTCACCGGGCAATACCGTCTGGACAAGTGGGAAGAGACCCCTTTTGGCGCACACTGGTTGATAGGCGAGGAACTCGTGGAAGCTTATGACCCCGATGCCCGCTTCTGGGCCAAAATCGGCACCGAATGGGTATTCCTGCCGGATGCTGACACGCTACGCTTTGGAGCCAACGATTATCGCCTTTGGGGCATTGATGCTCTGCAAACGGAGCAGATCTGTGTTGCGGCGAATAAGGAGACCAAAAGGGTTCACTGCGGCAAACAGGCCCGCGAGGCCCTCCTCAAGCTGATGAATTCCGTGCCGCCCTCTAAAATCTCCTGCCGGTTCCCCGATCAGGCCCACTATCCCCGCACCATTTCCTGCCGCGCGGGCGGGCAAGACGTGGCTGAATTTCTGGTACGGCAAGGTTATGCCTTTCCCATTCGGACCGGGTGGCACCGCTACCGCGACGCCCGGCGCGCGGCAATTGCCGATAACGCGGGGGCATGGGGCACTACGTTTCTTTATCCCTGGCGGTGGAAGAGGGCTGCTAATTGCGCACCTTATGCTGTCTGCCTGAATTATTACCTTGCCGACTGAGTGCCTGCCCTTGATCCCGCGGCGTTGCACGTTCAGCATGAAAATTAAAATCCGCCGGCCCGGGCTCGCGGCGGCAGTGAGGGGACTCATTATGAAAAACACACGCAATCTGGGCCGGGCCGCGCTGGCTGTGGCGCTGTTCGCTCTTCCCGCCACCGCGGAGGCGCAGCTCAAACCCGTGGAGCCCGTCAAGCCCTCTGTCCGCCCCGAACTGCGCGAGCTCAATCTGAAGCCCGACCTGGTAATCCGCAAATTCCGGCTGAAATCCTACGGACCGTGCAAACCGCGCCGCGCCGTACTCACCTTCGAGGCGGTGATCGCCAATACCGGCAATGCGCCCGCCTCTCTCAGCGGCGGGGCCATCGTGAAGGTGGCGGAGAAGAACGGCGCCGGTCCGTGGTCGGGCGGCGCGTCCCTGAAGCGCCCGATTCCGCCCGGCGCAACGGCGACCGTCAGCGTACCCCTATAT
>JBKHIN010000426.1:0-2610 GCA_046538635.1 Alphaproteobacteria bacterium | reverse complement strand
GGCGTCGAGTGCGAGGAAGCCGGCCAGCTCGTCTCTCCGGGCGAGGCCGTCGCGGTAGCCCAGTTCCATCAGTTCGCGGAGATAGGGCGGCTCGAACATCAGGAAACTGGCGAGCCGCGCGCGAGAGGCGCTGGCGCCGAGCCCGCGCATGAGGATGGCCAGCATGGCCGGCATTTCATCAAGATGTCTGGCCGTGACCTCGCGCAGGTCCCTGGAGGGACGGATCACCTTGATGTCGATGGGCCGAAGGGCGGTCCGGCTGCGTTGCTCGGGCCCGAGCAGGCTCACGGTCTCGTTGATGCGTGTGGCGCGCTCCACATCGGCATCGAGGTTATCGCTGGTGAGGATATCGAGCACGTAGCCGCCGAGGTCGCCCATCGTCGGGTGCCGCACAGGCGCGCTGGCCGGCGGCGGCCGGTCCCTTCCTATGTCCCGCACGCCGATCACGAGCAGGCGCTCGGCGCCCATGTGGATTGCCGGGCTGAGCGGCGCCGCCAGGCGCAAGGCGCCGTCGCCGAAATACTCGCGGCCGATGCGCCAGGGCGGAAAGATGAACGGCATTGCGCTGGAGGCCATAAGGTGATCGACGGCAAGCCCGGCGCGCTGACCGTCCCGGCGCATGCGCTCCCACTCGAGCGTGCTGTCCGCTCCCTGGAAGAACGTCACCGCCCGGCCGGTGGCGTAACTGGACGCGGTGACCGCAAGCCCGCGGAGCGCCCCCTCCTCGATCGCGGCGGCGAGGCGGCTGAAGTCCAGCTCGCGCTCGAGCAGCCCGGCCAGCGGACCGGTGTCGAGGAACGAGCGCGGGTTGGCCGGGCCCAGCCCGCCCAGGGTCAGCGCCAGAAACCAGGCAACGCTGCTTCGCACGAGGGTCCCGAAATCGGTGCGGTATATGTCATGGCAGCGCAACCCCGCCCACAGGTCCGAAAGCCAGCGGACCCCGGCCTGGAAGTCGCGGCAGGCGCAGCCCAGCGCCGCCGCATTGATGGCGCCCACCGAAATGCCGGAAAGGACCGGGAACGGATTGCGCGCGCCCGGAGCGATCTCCGCGATCGCCTTGAGAACCCCGATCTGATAGGCCCCGCGTGCGCCGCCGCCCGGCAGCACGAGGCCGACACAAGGCCGCCTGCCGTCGCCGTTTCCCGCTCCGTTTCCCATGCCCTCAACCCTACGCGTTCGCTGCGCGGCGGCCAAACGGCCGCATGCCCGGCGGCGCCGCAAGTCAGTGGACGGCCCTGTTCCGGCCCCGGCTGGCGCAGCGGCCTCTTTGCTGTTAAGTTTACCTTAACGTTGGATTAAGAGGCGCGCAGACTCGTTTCGGCCGTGCCGGGGGCTGCGCCCGTTTTTTGCGGGCGGCTCCACGCAACTATCTCCGTATGCTTGTCCTGCCTCTTCCGGGGCAGGGCGGGGAGAGCGGAGTCCGCGCCGCAGGCCGGCGGGAAGCGCCTGTCTCGGAGTTGACAGGTGTCGGGGCAGAGAGGTTACGGGCCGCGTCCGCGCGGCGGGAACGGACGCGCCAACGGTTCGGGCCGGGGCGGCGGCGCTTACGCCGCCCTTGATCTTGGTACGAATAATTGCCGCCTCCTTATTGCCCGTCCTCACAAATCGGCATTTCGGGTTCTGGATGCGTTCTCGCGCACCGTCCGCCTGGGGGAGGGCGTGGAGCGTTACGGCGCGCTGACGCCGCACGCCATGGACCGTGCGCTGACGGCCATCGGCATCTGCGCCGGAAAGATCCGCCGGCGCGGGGTGACCCGCTTCCGCGCCGTCGCCACCCAGGCCTGCCGCGAGGCCCGCAATGGCCGCAGTTTCGCCGGCCGCGTGCGGGCGGAAACCGGAATTCCCATCGAGATCGTCACGCCGGAGGAGGAGGCGCGCCTTGCCGCCATGAGTTGCATGCCGCTCGTGGACCGCGGTTGCGACATGGTTCTGGTCTTCGATATCGGCGGCGGCAGCACGGAGCTGATCTGGCTGGACGCGGCGGCGGCGTGCGAGCCCCGCCGTCCGGCCATCCTCGCCTGGTCGTCCCTGCCCTGCGGAGTAATGACGCTCGCCGAGCGCTATGGCGGGTCCCGCATCCCGAAGGAAGCCTATCCGCGCATGGTGGCGGACGTGACGGCCGGTCTTGCGCGGTTCCGGAATTTCGAGAGCCTCAACGGCCGGCTCAATGGGGCGCGGGTGCATACGCTGGGCACGTCGGGCACGGTGACGACGCTCGCCGGCGTCTCGCTGGGGCTGGAAAAATACGACCGCTCCCGGGTGGACGGCACCTGGCTGGAAGGCGAGGAAGTGACGGCCCTGTGCGCCCGCCTGTCCGCAATGGAGTTCGAGGAGCGCGCGGCCGCGCCGTGTATCGGCCCGGACCGCGCCAATCTGGTGCTCGCCGGTTGTGCGATCCTGGAAGCGATTCACAGCCAGTGGCCCTCGCCCCGGCTCCGGGTGGCCGACCGGGGCCTGCGCGAGGGCATCCTGATCGATCTCATGCGCGGCGGCGGCATGAATGGCGCACCGGCGCCCTACACGCCCCGCGCCTGACCCCGGAAGCGGCGAGAGGATTTCCGCAACCTGTTCCGGCTGATAAACACGGCCCATGGCGGATAAGCGCAAGGG
>JBKHIN010000148.1:0-7105 GCA_046538635.1 Alphaproteobacteria bacterium | reverse complement strand
AACTCCAGAATTCCTTCCACTTCGCCAGACCGAAATTTGCCGCCTGTTCCAGCGTGATCTTGGGCGGCATGATGAGTTCATCGGGGTTCACGATCACGTCGAGCACGGCGGGTTTGCCGCTGGCGAAGGCTTCTTCCAGCGCGGGCACGATTTCGTCGGGATGTTCCACCCGCTTGCCGAACCCGCCGCACGCCTGCGCCACGGCCGCGAAATCCGGATTGTCCAGGGCGATGGAATGTTCCGGCAGGCCCTTGGCCTGCTGTTCGAGCGCGATGAAGGCGAGCTTGGCGTTGTTCAGCACCACACAGACAATGGGCAGTTCGTACTGAACCGCGGTCACGAAATCGCCCATCAGCATGTTGAAGCCGCCGTCGCCCGTGACGGCCACCACGCGCCTGTCAGGATACAGAAGTTGCGCGCCGATGGCGCCGGGCATGGCGAAGGCCATGGAGGCGAGCGAGGAGGAGAGCGTATAGCGCTGCTCATTCCGGATGGGCAGATGCCGTGCCGTCCAGGCGGTCGCCGTGCCCGTGTCGGAAATGAAGATCGCATCCGAGGGCGAAACGGCGGCGATGTCTGCGACCAGCCGTTGCGGCTTGATCGGTTTCGAGGACGACTGCTCCGCCTTGCGCTGATCGTTAAGCCACTTGCGCTTGGCCTCCTGCATCCTTCTGTAGAATTTGCCGTTTTCCTTCTGGCGCACATTTTCCAGCAATGCTTCCAGCGACGGCTTGGCATGGCCGCGCAGGGGCGCGGCGACCGGCGCACGGCGGCCCATGCGTTCGGGGACCGGCTCGATCTGCACGATCTTTGCCTTCTCAGGATAAAACGTCGTGTACGGAAAATCCGCGCCGACGATAAGCAGCAGGCCGCATTTCTCCATAGCCTCCGATGCGGGAACGCCGCCCAGAAGCCCGAGGCCGCCGATGCAGGCTTCCTCGTCTTCGTCGATGAAATCCTTGGCCCGCAGCGTGCGCACGATGGGCGCCTGAAGGCGCTCCGAGATTTCCAGCAATTCGGCCTTCGCCCTGCTGGCCCCGATACCGGCCAGGATGGCGACGTCTTCCGCTTCATCGATCAGGCGCACCGCTTCGGCGAGAGACGGGGCGCACGGACGGGTTTCGCCCTTTTCCGAGCCCAGCGTGAAATCGCACCGTTCCGGCTTCACCTTGCGCCCCGCCACATTGGTGGGAATCGAGATATGGGCCACGCCCGGCGCCGAGATGGCGGCCTTGCATGCCTCCAGCATGAGGCCCGGAAGCTGCTCTTCCGCCATGACCGTCTGGGAATATTCGGCCACGTCGGAAAACAGGCCTGCCAGATCCACTTCCTGGTGATAGTTGGTGCCGATGAACTGGGTGGGCGCCTGCCCGGTGATGGCAATTACCGGCGCGTGATCCAGTTTCGCATCGTAAAGGCCGTTCAACAGATGGATCGCACCGGGGCCCGCCGTTCCCACGCAGGCGGCCAGCCGCCCGGACAATTTGGCTTGCGCGCCCGCCATGAATGCGCCCGCTTCCTCGTGCCGTACAAGGATGAAACGCATGTCGTCACGCTGACGGAGCGCGTCGGTGATGTCGTTGATGGCGTCGCCGGGCACACCGAAGATGTCGCGGACTCCGTGTGCGGCGAGGATGTCGAGAACAAGATCGGCAACGCGCATGGTAGTTTCCCCGAATTCCGAAGGACCCTTGACCTTGACCGCGCCCGGCGGTCCCCGGGCCAGCATTGCAGGAACGGGCGCCGTACTCCAGTCGCGAAATCGTGACACGGAGTTCACCGGCCCTGGCCATGAACCCGGTGTTTTGAATCGCCGGCCGGTCACGGATCCGTGTGCGCTTGTCACCGGGCGCGGCAATCGCGGGTAAAACGGCCCTCAGGGCCGAACGTTTCCTTAAGGCTTTTCGGGCGAGGTGCGGCATATCGCGACAAAGGCGTGCTGCCGTCGCGCATAAACGGCTCGGGAGGGAAACCCATGAAGTTCGGATACGGAATTATTGCGGGTTTCATCGCCACGCTCGTCCTGTCGGCGCTGATGCTCGTCAAGTCGTCAATGGGAATGATGCCGCAGCTCGATGCGGTTGCCATGCTGAGCGGCATGGGTGCGGAATATTCAGGATTGCCCCAAACGCCGACCGTGGGCTGGGTTCTTCATTTCCTGGTCGGCACGGTCCTGTGGGGCGGCCTTTTCGCGCTGACCGCCGGTGTCTGGCCGGGGCGCAACTATGCCGTCAAGGGCATTGCGTTCTCGATCGTGGCGTGGATTGCGATGATGGTCATCGTGATGCCGATGGCGGGAGCGGGCTTCTTCGGCCTTGCAATGGGCGTCGGCGCCCCGATCGCCACTCTGGTCCTGCACATCATTTTCGGCGCCGTGCTGGGGGTCGTCTATGGCCGTCTGGCAGTCCGGGAAGAGAGGCCCGCCCGCGCCTGATATGCCGAAACGGACTGCCGCCGCCTGCGTCCGCCGGAGATGTCCGGGTACTGACGGGGTGTCAGGGCCCGGCTCCGGCGGGTTCGGGCGGTGCGGCGTCCTCGAGCAATTGCAGTTTCGAAAGCTGGGTGTAAAGCCCGTCGCGGGCCAGCAGCTCGTGATGGGTGCCGGTTTCCACGATCCGCCCCCGGTCGAGCACGGCGATCAGGTCGGCCCTGCGAACGGTCGCCAGGCGGTGCGCGATCACCAGCGTCGTGCGGCCCCGCGAAAGCTCTTCCAGTGATTTCTGCACCAGGCGCTCCGATTCGGAGTCGAGGGCGCTGGTCGCCTCGTCGAGCAGCAGAATCGGGGCATCCTTCAATACGGCGCGGGCCAGGGCCAGCCGCTGACGTTCTCCGCCGGACAGCTTGAAGCCCCGGTCGCCCACTTCCGTGTCATAGCCCCGGGGCAGGCGCATGATGAAGTCATGGGCGGCCGCAGCCCTGGCGGCGGCCACGATCTCCTCCCGAGTGGCGTCCAGCCGGCCGAAGGCGATATTGGCGCCCACCGTGTCGTTGAAAATGATGACGTCCTGACTGACCAGCGCCATCGCCCCGCGCAGGCTGGCGAGTGTCACCGAACGGATGTTCTGGCCGTCGATGGTGATCGCTCCGGAGCCTGCCTCGAAGAAACGGGGAATGAGATTGAAGATGGTGGACTTGCCGGCGCCGCTGCGGCCGACCAGCGCCACGGTCCGTCCGCCCGGCACGTTGAGGGAGACGTCCCTGAGGGCAGGTGCATCCGTTCCGTAGGCAAAGGAAACCCGCTCGAAGGAAATTTCCCCCTTCGTGACCTGCAGACGCTTTGCTCCGGGTGCGTCCTGAATCTCGGGCACCTCGTCCAGAATGTCGAAAATGCGCTGTACGGCGGCGAGCCCTTCCTGGGTGACCGCGTTCAGCGAGCCCAGGGCACGGATCGGCTGGGACAAAAAGATCAGCGCACTAATGAAGGCGAGCAGGGTCTGCTCCGTGGCGGCGCCGGAAATGACCCGCCAGCTGCCGAAGGCGATGACTCCGCCTACCGCCACGCCGCCCAGCATCTGCAGCATGGGCTCCAGCCGCGCCTTGTAATGCGTGTTTTTCATCCAGAGCCGGAACATGCGCTCGAAGGCGGAGGAGGCGCGCCGTTGCTCGTATCCCTCCAGGCCGTAGGCCTTGACCATGCGCGCCCCGGTGAAGCTCTCATAGAGCACGGAGGTCATGTCGCCCATATGGACCTGTGTGTTCTTCGCCAGGCGGCGCAGGCGCCGGCCGATTACCGTGATGGGATAGAAGGCGACGGGATAAACGATGAGCACGATGATGGCGAGCAGCCAGTCGTAATAAATCATCATGCCTACAAGGCCCGCGGCCATGAAGATATCGCGCAGCCCGTTGGTGATCAGCTTGCTGAGGGCGTTGCGCAGGGCGTTCACGTCATTGGTGAACCGGGTGATGAGCTTTCCCGTGGACTCGCCCATCAGCCGCCCCAGATCCGCGCGCACCAGATGCGCAAAAAGGGCCTCCTGGACCTGGGCGATGACACGCATGATGACGCCGTTGGTCACCACCGTCTGGGCGAAATAGGAAAGGCCCCAGACCGCGCTCACCACGACGGCGAGAAGCGGCATCAGCCAGATCACCACGGGGTCGCGTTCCTTCAGATAGGTAAGCGTCCACTCGATGAGCTTGGGATAGGCGGCGGTGGCTGCGGCCGTGACCAGCATCAGGGCCAGCCCCAGGACCAGACGCATCCTGTGTCCGGCCAGCCAGCGGCGCCAGAAGCGCCCGGCAAGTATCCAGCCGGATTGCTCTGCGCTTTCGGGCCGAACGGCGGTTTCCGTGGATTGCGTCATACCGGCACCTGCCAGGGACCCTCAAACCGAAGGGCCGGAATCATCCCGGCCCGCCGCGCCTGTCTAGCACAAAAGGCGGCGGGGGCGGGAAGGCGCCGCAAGCGTCCGCAGCGCCGTCGCCGGCTCACTCCTGGATCGCCGAGAGGTCCAGATGCTCGCAGCTTGCGACGAAGGCGCCGACCTTGGGCAGGGCTGTGTCCCCCTTGGTTTCCGTCCACATCACCTGGGACTTTCCGCTCCGCAATTTCTGGAACACATAGGTCTCGCTGATCGCGTGCTCCGGCTTGACGGCGACGATCGTAATCGCGTTCTCCGAGATCTTGATCGGCCTGAGTGTTCCGCCGGAGGCGACGTAGGAGGACGGCTTTCCGTCCTTTTCCGGGAACACGAGGTCGAGAAGCCCCGTCCCGCCTTCGTTCAGAACCAGAGTGAACCCTCTTGCGGTCATTTCCTCTTCGGTCCAGCCCAGATCCTGGGGGCCGGCCACATTCCTGTCCGCATAGTAGCCATGGCCGGTGGACTTGCCGCAGACAGCGATTTTCGTGATCCGGGCCTGCGCCTGGAACGGCAGAAGAAAACACGCGGCGCATATCGCGGCCATAGGCATTCGCACAATCATCCGGTCCTCCCTTCAGGCGCCTCGCCCTGACGCCCGGTGAACCGTCGCCCGCAGGGCCCGCAGGGCGCAAGATCTGCCAGAGGATTTGTGCGCGGGACCGGACAGACTCAGGCCGCATCGGGCCGCAAGGCCGGGGAAGTGCGTTGTGGCAAGCTCAGGTTGTTACCTGGGGCAGGCGGCTATTGGCAATAGTGCCACAGGGAAGAAGGAATTGTGGCGCGAATGTGCGCAAATTTTGATTCCATACTGGATTCCCGTTAATTTCGGGCCGGAACCGTTCCGAATCGGGGCGGTCAGCGCGCATGCCTGCATTCGTTCTGTGAACGGCAGGTTTAAGGGGGGAAGTCATGTTGCGGCTGCCGAATGCTCTCCATCTGCTTCGTGGTCATCTGCAAGAGGAGGAGGCACGACAGGACGTGGCCTCCCGTCCTGCCGCGGTTGCGGCGGGCCGCACCGGCTTCGCCATGTCGCCGCGCAGGGGACTGGCTGCCGCGGCCGTTCTCGCCCTGGGGGTAGCCTTCTGCGGCATCCACGCCGCGCAGGCATCGAATACCGGGTGCTCCACTTCCGGCTCGACGGCCGACTGTCCCGACGTTCCCTCCGACGGCATCCGCTATACCAGCGGCATCAACACGGTAAACATTACCAATCCCTCCGGCACCACCAATGTGAATTCCGGCGTCATCGGCATCGAGTTGAGGCTGTCCGGTGTGGACGGAACGCCGGACAATTCGACGCCCGACCTGGTCGAAATCCAGTTCGACCATGACAATGATGAGGACACGGACGACATCACGGTCCTGGCTGCCGACGGCAGCTCGTCCCCGTATCTGCTGAATGGCGAATATATCGAGGTAAACGGCGACGGCACCTTCACCACCGAGGGCGGCACCACATACGCCGATGAGACCGCGCTGGCGCAGGCGATTTCCACCGGGGCGGGCGCTTCGGCCGGCGCGGGCAGCGTTACGGTGAACAACCCGTCTCCGTTCGACGGCTCCGCCGGCGCCAATATCACGACCACCAATGCAGACGGTATTTTCGCCAAATCCAAAGGCGGCGATGGCGGCGATGGGAGCTGCAAGACGGTACTGCTTGCGACCTGGTGCAGTGACGGCAGCGACGGTTCGGACGGCGGCACGGCAACCGTGAACAACAACGGCACGATCGTCGTCAACGGCACCGACAGCTTTGAATACGGCATTGCCGCGATCAGCGAGGGCGGCAAGGGCGGTGACGGCGGCGGCTCTTTCGGCCTTATCTTTTCCGATGCAGGCGATGGCGGCGATGGCGGCGACGGCGGCAATGTCTTCGTGACCCTGGGGACCAATTCGTCGGTTACGACCCATAACTACGGCGGCACAGGAGTCTTTGCCCTGAGTATCGGCGGCAATGGCGGCAAGGGCGGTGACGGCGGCGGCGCGGTGGTTCTGGGTTCCGGCGGCGGCAATGGCGGCGACGGCGGCAATGTCACCGTCAGCAATAACGGCTCGATCACGACCCACGGACACTTTGCGCATGGCATCTATGCGGGCAGCATCGGTGCGGGCGCGGGCAATGCGGGCGCCGGCGGCGGTCTGGTGGCGATCGGCGGCCAGGGCGGAGATTCGGCCAATGGCGGCAATGTCACCGTTTCCAGCTCCGGAGCGATCTCCACAGCAGGAAACAACGCCCACGGCATTTTCGCCCAGTCCGTGGGCGGCGGCGGCGGCGACGGCGGCGATACGGTCGGCCTGGTCGGCGTCGGCGGCCGCTCGGGCTCGGGCGGCAGCGGGGGAACGGTCACGGTCACCATGACCTCCACGGGCAGCGTGGCGACCACTGGTACCGCCTCCTACGGAATTTTTGCGCAGTCTGTCGGCGGCGGGGGCGGCAGCGCCGGCTTCGGCGGCGGCGCCGTCGGCATCGGTGGCACCGGAACCCAGGGCGGCAGCGGCTCGACCGTCAGCGTGACCACGGCTGCCGGCGGCAGCATCACCACATCCGGACAATCCTCGCACGGCATCTTCGCGCAAAGCATCGGCGGCGGCGGCGGCGCCAGCGGCACGGGCGGCGGCATCGTGGGCGTTGGCCAGGAATCCGGCGGCGGCGGGTCCGGCGGCTCGGTGACCGTCAACAATGGCGCAACGATTACGACATCCGGCACCGACGCGCGCGGCATTTTCGCCCAGAGCATCGG
>JBKHIN010000425.1:0-2617 GCA_046538635.1 Alphaproteobacteria bacterium | reverse complement strand
CAGCGGCTCCGGAACGATTTCCACCCCGCCATTGACGAAGATGACGTCGAAAGGCCCCTGTGCGGGCGCGCCCGCCGCAAGCTCGCCCGTAATCACCGCGGTATTGTCGATACCCAGATCGGTGAGCAGGCGCGTGGCTTCCTCCGCCAGGGCCGCGTCCGCCTCCAGCCCGACGACGGTTTCGGCGAGATGGGCCAGAACGGCGGTGGAATATCCCGTGACGCACCCTACATCCAGAACCAGTTCGTCCGCTTCGACCTCGGCCGCCTGGATCAGTTTGGACAGGGTGCGCGGATCGAGCAGGTAGCGGTCTTCGGCGACCTCCAGGGGCTCGCCCATATAGGCCAGCGGACGCAGGCTCCGGGGCACGAAGCGCTCGCGCGGCAGGATTTGCATGGCCTCGATAATGCGCCGGTCCGTTACGGCATTGGTGCGAACCTGGCTGTCCACCATGTTGAGGCGCGCCGTCCGGTAATCCATGCTTCCGGTCCTTTGCATGGCGCCTGCCCGCGCAGGCGCGTCCCGCAACCCGGCGCCGGGTATAGCGGCGATGCGGAAGATTTGCAATTGCGCCGTGCGGGCACGGCGCGGCCCCGGGATGCCCCGGCCCGGCCGGAGGCGGAACGCCCGGGAAAGCCGCCGCCCGGATACCGGAGCAGCCCGGCCCGGGCAGGCATGCAAATACATTGAGCGCCCGCGCGAGGTTTGATATAGGCTGCCTCTCCCGCGCCCGCCTTGCGCGGACGACGGCCACGTGGCGGAGTGGTTACGCAGCGGCCTGCAAAGCCGTCTACGCCGGTTCGATTCCGGCCGTGGCCTCCACTCACTTCCAACCCTTTCTCAAGGCCGAAGCTCGTTGACCGCATGGGCACCGGGCAATCCTGCTGCACTGACAATTCCTGTGCAGCGCCCGCTGCTGGTTTCGCCGGCCGGCGGGAAATGGTGACTTCGCCCGGGACGTGGTAGCGTTGCCTGCTGTAACCGGCCGAAGAGAGGGGGGAAGCGATGAGAGGGGTGCATCTGTGTGCGGCGGCCGTGGTGCTGGGGATCGGCGCCGGCGGAGCCGCGCTTGCCAATGATTCCACGGCAACGCTGGGCGCGGGCGGTCTCGTGCTCACGGAGAGTGCGGACATCCGCATGGCGAGCGAAGATCTCCACATCAGCCGGAAGATCGTTCGTGTGCGCTATTCCTTCATCAACGACAGCGCCGAGCCCATCACCACCCGTGTGGCCTTCCCGCTTCCGGACGCCGATTTCGAGTCTCTGGCGGACACCCAGGTAGCCTGGCCCTCCGCAGACAGCGGGAACGTCGTCGGCTTCAAGGTGACGATCGACGGCAAGGCCGTGAAGCCGGAGCTGGAACGGAAGGCCGTTTACCAGGGGGAAGACGTCACCGCTGTCCTGAAACGGCTGGGGGTGCCGCTCGCCTATCGGGGCCATGAACTGGGCGAAGCGCTGAAAGACCTTCCGGAGGCGGCGCAGGCCGAACTCATCGAACGCGGCCTGGCGCAGATTTCGGAGCATCACGCCTCCGCCGCCTGGACGCTGAAGAGCACGTTCCACTGGCGCCAGACCTTTCCCGCCGGCAGGCCGGTCACCGTCGAGCATGAATACCGGCCCGTCGCGGGGGCGGCCTTCACCAATCCGGAGACCTACGCAAGCGACATGGAACGCTATGACGCGGAATACTGCCTCGACGGCGCCACCCGCGCCGGCATCGCCCGGCGTTTGAACGAGGAAAAGGCGCGTGAGGGCGATACCGCCATGCTGATGCTCTATTTCGTCGATTACGTGCTCACGACCGGCAGGAACTGGAAGGGCCCGATCGGAAAGTTCCGCCTGACGATCGACAAGGGACATCCGAAGAACCTGCTTTCGCTGTGCATGGAGGGCGTGCGCAAGACGGGGCCCACCACCTTCATGGTTGAGCGGACGGATTTCGAGCCGGACCGGGACCTGTCGCTGATGTTCATCGAGCCGCCCGCGCAATAGCGGAGGCGCCCCTCGCCGAATCACCCGGCGGGGTGTGGCCCCGACTCACTAGGCAGGCCCGCCGCCGGGCGCGACAATCGCGCCGGAGGTAGGGCTCATGGCGGATCGTGTTCGCTTTCGGCAGACTGACGTGGTGCGCGCCATCAAGGCGGCGCACTCCGCGGGGATGGCCGTGCAGCGCGTGCGCATCCTGCCCGACGGCGGTATCGAACTGGACCTCGGCAAAGAGGGAAACGGCGAACATCAGGCGCCCGGTACCCTCGATCAATGGCTCATCAATGACGAGGCGTTCGGCCCCGGCCCTCAATGAAGAGGCGGCGGCAGGGGCGTGAATGCAGGCGGGACGGAGAGGCCCGGAAAATGCGGCCTTGCCTCTGTCCCGGCCGCCAGAAAAGCCGCGCGGCGCCTTGCGAACGGGCTCGATTGTCCCTGAATTCACCAGGAACCACAATTTCTTGTGCCTGTTAACGCCTCATTAAGACTTTGGCGCCACTCTCCCCATGTCTTCCCTTGAAGACACCCCACCATTTTACCCAACGCACCTGAGGGCCGCTTCGAGCGGCCCTTTTTTTGCGCGGTGTTGACGCCTTGTTGCGGCCGGGTTTTGTGATCGGCGCGGCCGGAC
>JBKHIN010000147.1:0-7121 GCA_046538635.1 Alphaproteobacteria bacterium | reverse complement strand
CCGTGACCCGGTTTCGCCCCTTGCGACAGCTTGATCTCGATCATCTTGATCTGATCGTCCGCGGCCTGCCGGGCGAACAGGTCCGGATCGAAAGAGCCGTCGGCGGCGCGGCAGCTGAAATAGCCGGAGCCGATCTCCCAGACCAGGTCGGCGCCATATCTGCGGTGATAGCGGCTGATCCCGCCCTCCCCCGTGTCATGGTAGAAACCACCTTCCGCCGCGCCCTTGTTCAGCGCAAGGATGGAATGGGATCCGAGAGAGCCGAAACTCATGGCCGAAATGTTCAGGAGCGAGGCGTCATAGGGCCTTGAGCATTGTTCGCCCCCCACGGTGACGCGCAGGAACACCGCCTCGTTCCGCGGTTTGGGAACGATGGAATGGGAAAGCCACGAAAACCCCCGTCCGTACACGTCCAGTTCCGTGCCGAAGGGGCGCTTGTCCAGTTCGTCCTTGGCGCGCTGATAGACCAGCGCCCGCTGTTCGCGGCTGAAGGGAACCTTGGCCTCGTCGCTCTCGATCAGGTACTGGCGGATTTCCGGGCGGATGCCCTCGAACAGCCAGCGCAGATGTCCCACAAGCGGGTAGTTGCGCAACAGGCTGTGGCGGGGCTGAAACAGGTCGGCCACTCCCAGCAGGCCGAGGGGCGCGAGAACGATCAGCGGCCACCATGCCGCCGGGGTCCAGACAAAACCCAGCCAGAGGCTGATCAGTGTGCCCACGAATACCAGGCCGACAACGGAATATCTCGACATGACAACCGCCCTTCCGGCGCTTCTCCCCACGCTTACGGAGGGTCACGCTAACCCGTGCGCCGGCCGGTGTACACCGGCTCGACAGGCGGGCGCGCGCCCTCCTATTATCCGGGGAGGAGAGCGTTGTCTTCCCGCGAAAGGTTTGTCCGCATGCCGCTTCCCGAGATGTTCGAAGGCCGTTTGCGCCTGCCCGCCGTGGCGGCGCCCATGTTTCTGGTATCCGGTCCGGATCTGGTGACCGAGGCCTGCAAGGCGGGAATTATCGGTGGATTCCCGGCCCTCAACCAGCGCACGAGCGAGGGCTATGCGGACTGGCTGATGCAAATCCGCGACACGCTTGCGGCGCATGATGCGCAGAATCCCGAACGTCCCGCCGCGCCCTGGGGCGTCAATTTGATCGTGCATCACACCAATCCGCGGCTCGAGGCCGATCTGAAACTTACGGTCGAACACCGGGTGCCGCTGGTCATCACATCGCTGGGCGCGGTTAGCGATCTGGTGGATGCGGTGCATTCCTATGGCGGCCTGGTGTTTCACGACGTCACCACCATGCGCCATGCGGAAAAGGCCACCCAGGCGGGCGTGGACGGGTTGATTCCGGTCTGCGCGGGCGCGGGCGGCCATGCGGGCACGCTGTCGCCCTTCGCGCTGGTCAGCGAAATCCGGAGCATTTTCAACGGCACGATCGTGCTCTCGGGCTGCATTTCCACGGGCGCGCATATCGCCGCCGCGCTGGCGATGGGGGCGGACCTCGCCTATATGGGCACGCGCTTCATCAACACGGCGGAGAGCCGCGCCGACGGCGCCTACAAGCGCATGATCGCGGACGCCTCGGCGAAGGACATCATCTATACGCCGGAAATTTCCGGCGTGCCCGCCAATTTCCTGCGGCCTTCCATTGCGGCGGCCGGTCTCGATCCGGACAATCTGGCGACGAAAACCGGCATCGATTTCGGCCAGGAACTGGACGAGGCCAAGGCGTGGAAGAACATCTGGTCGGCGGGGCAGGGCGTGGGCTCCATCTCCGACTGTCCGCCCGTGGCCGAACTTGTGGATCGTCTGCACCGGGAATATCTGGATGCGGCACGGGGCTTGAAGGTGCGGGCGGGCGTGTAATTTTGTCATTGGTGCGCTTGTGCGGTTCACAAAGACACGGAGGATACGCGAAGGACACAAAGAGAAAGCAAGAAGGTGGCGGCAGCGTGAGAGCCGGTCCTCTTGGTGTCCTTTGTGCGGTCATTGTGCCTTCGTGTGAACCCTTACGAGCAGGGAGGTAAATCATGGACACTCACGGCAGGGTGGCGCTGGTCACCGGATCGGCCACCGGCATCGGCGCAGCTTCGGCGCTGAAATTCGCGCAGCGCGGGCTTGACGTCGTCATCAATTATTCCAAAAGCGCGAAGGAGGCGGAGGAGTCCCGCGCCGCCTGCGAGGCGGAGGGCGTCAAGGCCATTGCGGTGCAGGCGGACGTTTCACAGGATTCCGATTGCCGCAAGCTGGCAAAGGCCGCGCTCGACGCATTCGGGCGCATTGACGTGCTGGTGAACAATGCAGGCGGCACCAAGTTCGCCGACCATGCCGATCTCGATGCGCTGGATGCGGAGGATTTCCAGCGCCTCTACGCCGTCAATGTCGTCGGCCCCTACCAGATGATCCGCGCCTGTGCGCCCGCCATGAAGGCGCAGGGGCGGGGCGCGGTGGTGAACGTCTCCTCCATCGCGGGCGTTGCGGGCATCGGCTCATCCGTGGCCTATGCCGCCACCAAGGGCGCGCTCAACACCATGACGCTTTCGCTTGCCCGCGCGCTGGCGCCCGAAATCCGGATCAATGCAGTATGCCCCGGTTTCGTCGGTACACGGTGGTTCCGCGACCGGTTCGGCGAGGAGGGCTTTCAAAGCCTGGTGCAGCACATGCAGAACACCACGCCGCTGCAGACGGCGGGCACGCCGGAACTGGTGGCGGACTCGGTGGTCTTTATGGGGCTGGAAGGCGCGGAGCACATCACCGGCGAAACCCTGCTCACCGACGCGGGCCTGCATCTGAGCATGACGCCCCTGACGGCGCGGTAGGTCGTAGGGCGGGCTGAGCGGAGTGCCCGCCAATTCCGTTTGCGGAAGGAACATCGGAGGCGGGCTTCGCTGGCGCTCAGCGCCGCCCTACGATTTGGCTGACCTTTGACCCCTGCCTACGCCCCCTCCGCCAGGAACGACAGGATCGCATCCTTGAAATCGTCGTCGGAAACCACGTTCAAATGATCCCGGTCCGGAATGATGACAAGCTCCGCCTTTGGATTGATGTCGGAAAGCGCGTGCGGGCGGCCGATCAGGGTGTCCTCGCCGCCCACGATGAAGAGCAGGGGAATGTTGGTGCGCGCCAGCGCGTCCCGGTCCACCGGCTCCCGGTAACCGCGCATGCAGGCGGCCAGCGCCTTTCGGTCGCTTTTGGTCCGGTCCGCGAAGGCGCGGAAGTCGCGCGCCACCGGGTCGGCGACGGCGTCCGGATTGTCCAGTTCCAGCGCCCGCGCAATGTTCTCGGCGTTCTTGTCCCCGCCCAGAATGTTTTCGCCCACGCCCGCCAGCACGGCGTGGCGCAGCCGGTCCGGGTGGCGCTTGAGAATGCTCAAGCCGACGCGCGCGCCCATCGAATAGCCGATGATTTCCGCCCGCTCGATGCGCAGGTAATCCATCAGCCGGATGACGTCACCGCCCATTTCCGCCGGGTGGTACGCCTGCGGATCATACAGCTTCTCGCTTTCGCCGTGGCCGCGCTGGTCGAGCGCGATGGCCCGGTACCCGTGGGAGGTCAGCGTGTCGTACCATTTGACCGAGCGCCAGTTGATCACGCGGCTGGAGGCGAAACCGTGAAGCAGGATGACCGCGCGCCCTTCGCCCGCATCGTCATAGGCGATGCGCACACCATTTGAATCGAACTCCATCTCGGCTCTCCCTGGACAACACGGCCCCGCTCCCCCGCTCCATCTATAATGTGCGGCAAAGCGGCTTGCCAGCCTTCAGCCCTGGTAGCGGCGCTCGGGCACTGCCCCTTTTGCGGGCGTTGCATAAGCGGCGCGGCGGTCCTAGTCTGGCCGCGGGGTGGAGTATACAAGGCCTCATCGAGGCATGTGGGTAGCTTTATGCTGAGTGGCCAGGCTTTGCGAATGCCCGGGCGCCGCAGGCGGGTGGCGGTGTTTTTCGACGGGCGCAATGCACGCGGCGGCGCCGCGAAGGCCTTTGATTCCGACGAACTGGCCAATTTCAGTCCCCGCCTGCTGGCCCGGCAGGTATGCGAGGCCCAGGGCTGGCAGCTTGCCTCCGTCTCCTACTATATCGGCCTGCCCGGCGAAGGCCGCCTGGTGCGCGGCGAGAGCCGGGAAGATCTGGAAAAGCGCCTGGGTCACTGGCGCCGTCAGGGCGTCCGCGTGGTCACACGGCCGCTTTCGGGCCGCAACAAGGAAAAGGGCATCGACGTGCGCCTGGCGCTGGACATGACCCAGCAGTTCCGCCGGGGCCAATACGATGTCGCGCTGATTTTCAGCCAGGACCAGGATTTCCAGGAAGTCGTGGACGAATTGCGCGAACTGGGCCGGCTGGAGGGCCGGCGCGTTCTGACGGCGTGCGCCTTTCCGGGGCGGGAGGACCCCAAATTCAACCGCGGCATCGACAATGTGGACTATACGCTGCCCCTGTCCCGGGATGTCTATGAACGCAGTCTGGAAACCGCCGCCGCCCATCCGGTGCGCCGCCGGATCTTCGGCCTGCCCGTTCCCGATTACCGGCCCATTCCGTTCGCCTTCGCCACCTATCTGGGCGTGGCCATGGCGGTTTTCCTCTATACCTCGATCGATCAGGGGCTGCGCGCCCCCAGCGCCGAAAAGGGTGTGTTCTCCGCGGTCATGAACATGGGCTCGAACGGGGCGGCGGCCATTGTCTGGCCGGGCTTCGTCTTCGAATGGCTGTTGAGCGGCTCCCGCGCCGAACCGGCCGTTTCACCTGCCGCCGCTGAAGAGCGTGCGCAGCCGGGAAGCCAGAAAATGGCAGAACAGGCCGTAACCGACAACGACGGCTAGATTGCCGCTGTTGATCAACAGCACGGCGGGGAAGGGTTCGGGCCGGTCTTCAGGCACCAGCGCCGCCAGCAGAATAAACACGAAACTCGGTATCACGATCATGCCCGCCAGGGCATAGGCCGCGAAAATGGCGCGGGAGAAGCGCAGAAACGGCTCCTCGTCGTTTTCCGAGGCGCCGCTGCCGAAACGGCGTGCGATCCAGGACCGGAAGGTCAGGGCGAACAGGCTCAGGACGACGGAAAGGACGGGCCCGGACGCCGCCCAGACCAGCGAAACAATGGCAAGTACGCTGCGCGGTTGGAAAATAAAGAGCGGCTCGCTCTCCATCGGAACCCCCTGCGCCCGGATGGATTGACGATGCAACCATAGGCGAGTCCCGTCACGGGGTCGAGAATTTCAGGAAATTATTCAAATGTTCAGGCGCTTGAACAGCGGCTCCGGGAGCAGGCGGATCGCGGTCATGACCGGCCACCAGAACCACGGCACATAGGCCACCTCCGGCCCGCGCCGGGCAAGCCGCAGGCAGGCGCGGGCGGCGGCTTCGGGGCTCGCCGGAAACAGAATGCCCGGCAGGCCCCAGGTCATGGCCGTATCCAGAAAGCCCGGCTTCACCGTCACCACGCGGACCTTCTTGGGCGACAGCCGCGCGCGCAGCCCCTGCACATAGGCGTGAACGCCCGCCTTGGCCGATCCGTACACATAGTTCTTGCGCCTGCCCCGGTCGCCCGCCACGGAACCGAGCACGACGATGGCGCCGCCCTCCTGTTCCTCCATCACCGGCGCGAGGCGCGAGAGAATGGACAGGGTGCCCACATAATTGACCCGGACGGCCTCGAGGGTTTTCGCAAAGTCGGTTTCCGCCGCGTTTTGATCGGGCATGGCGCCGAAGGCCAGAAAGACGTTCAGCCTGCCATTTGTGCGCTGTTTGCAGGCCCGCACGAAGGCGTCGTGGGTGTCGAGCGCCGAAGCGTCGAATTCCATCGCCCGGGCCGGAACGCCGCCGCGCACCCGCAGGTCGGCGGCGCTGCGGCGCAGATCCTCGATATCGCGCCCGGCAAGCAGCACGTCCGCGCCCTCTTGCGCCGCGAGCCGGGCAAAGGCGCGGGCGACCGATGAGGAACCGCCGAGGATGAGCCAGGTCTGCGCCGTCACGTCTCCGCCTTTCGCAGTTTCAGCCGGCGCGCCATGGCGGAGGTCATGTGTCCCTCGGGATCCAGCGCCTCCAGCGTTTCCAGGAATTCCGGCAGTTTCGGGTACATGGCCTCCAGGCTGGCCCGGCTGAGGCAGGCGTCCTTGGCCAGATAGATGCGCCCGCCATGCTCTCGCGTGATCGCCTCCAGCCGGGCCAACAGCGCCGTCGTGTTGCGCCGCCGCGGAAAGTCCAGCGCCAGCGTGTAGCCGGGCATGGGAAAGGAGAGATAACCCCGGCCTTCCCTGCCCAGCGTCTTGAGCACGGCGAGGAAGGATGCGGCGCCGCTTTCGCTCGCCACCGTCAGAAGCGTGCGCAGCGCCTCGCGGCCCGCTTCCTTCGGCACCACGCACTGGAACTGGTAGAACCCCTTCCGCCCGTAAATCCGGTTCCAGTTGGCGATCCCGTCCAGCGGATAGAGAAACGCCTCACAGGCCACACGGCGGCCGGCGCCGTCTTCGGGCGCGCGCCGGTAGTAAAGCGCATTGAAGGCGCCCACCGTATGGCGGTTCAGGGCGAAGCCGGGCAGGTCGAACGGCATGCCCGCCCGCCGGGCGCCGGTGTCTCCGGTGCCCCGTTCACTGGGCCGCGCGGTTTCCAGAATGCCCCGCCCCAGCGCCTCGCCTTTGGCGAGCGCGTCGATCCAGGCGACGGAGTAGGGCGAGGCCGGCCCGTACTCGTCCAGGAGATCGACGAGCCGGTCCAGCGAGGGGGCCCGCTGCCGGGTCCGGAACACCGCGTTGGACGGCGTGCGCACCAGATGCAGGCAGATTTCCAGAATGATGCCCGTCAGGCCGATGCCGGCAATCGTGGCCCGGAAGATTTCCGCATTCTCCCGCGGGGAAACGCGCACGACGTCGCCGGAGGGCAGCAGCACATGCATCCAGCGCACATGGTCGCCGAAAGAGCCCGCCTGATCGTGGTTCTTGCCGTGCACGTCGTTGGCCACCGCGCCGCCCAGCGTGGCGAACGCCGTGCCGGGCGTGACCGGCGGCATCCACCCCCGGGGCAGGAACACCTCCATCAGGTCCGCGAAGGTGACGCCCGCCTCCGCGACCAGTTCGCCGGTATCCTCGTCAAAGGAAAGCAGCCGGTCGAGACGCGTGGTCAGCAG
>JBKHIN010000424.1:0-2628 GCA_046538635.1 Alphaproteobacteria bacterium | reverse complement strand
ACATATAACCCTTTGATTCGCCTGTCAATTTCTCGTTTATCGGGTCTTTTCAATGGCTTATGCATGCATGCGCTGATGCTGTTTGATGAGGCAAGTGCGGGGGGACTGTAATGCGGCGCTTCTCAGGCGGATATAGCGGCAACTTTACAATGAAGCAAACTGGTGGCATATCGGCAGCGCTATGATCAACCCGGTTGCCCTCAACGAGACATTGGCTTTTCTGGCAAGCATTTGCGTGATTGCCGGTTCGCTGTGGGCTTTTTCTGGGTGGGTTACCGAGGGATTGATCCAAATAAAAAAAACGCTGAGATTTTGCGTTTTTGCAAATCTGATTCGTATAAAGACAAATTCATACGCTCTGGTGTAAACCCGTAAAACAAGGCAGTGCGCACCGGTCTCATCTAACAACCCAATGACACCACCCGTCACCCGTTTCGCGCCCAGCCCTACAGGGCCGCTCCATCTGGGGCACGCCTTTGCGGCGCTCTATGCCCATGACGCGGCGGCGGGCGGGCGCTTTCTCTTGCGCATCGAGGATCTGGACCGGGGCCGTTCGCGCGCGGAGTATGAGCAGGCGATCCATGATGACCTCGCCTGGCTGGGGCTGACATGGGAGATGCCCGTCATGCGCCAGTCGGAACGGGCGGACGCCTATCGCGCCGCCCTCGACCGGCTGGAGGCGGCGGGCCTGCTCTATCCCTGTTTCTGTACACGGAAGGAAATCCAGGCCGAGATCGCCGCCAGCGCCGCCGCACCCCACGGACCGGGCGCGGTCAGCGGACCGAACGCGGTCAGCGGGCCGGAAGGCCCCGTCTATCCCGGCACCTGCCGCGCCCTGAGTGCCGGCGAACGGGAGGAACGCATCGCGGCGGGCGCACCGTTCGCCCTGCGGCTGGACATGGGCCGTGCGCTGAAGGCCTGCCCCGGCCCGCTCTCCTTCGAGGAACGCGGCGCCGGGCCCGGCGGGGAGACCGGCGTTATTACGGCGGCTCCGGAGCCATTCGGCGACGTGGTGCTGGCGCGCAAGGATGCGGCGGCTGCCTATCATCTCGCCTGCGTCGTGGACGACGCCGAACAGGGCGTCACGCTGGTTACGCGCGGGGAAGACCTGTTCGCCGCCACCCATCTGCACCGGCTGCTGCAGGCCCTGCTGGGCCTGCCCGTTCCGGCTTACGCCCACCACCGCCTGATCCGCGACGAAACCGGCCGCCGCCTCGCCAAGCGCGACGACGCCCGCGCGCTGGCAACATTGCGTGAACAAGGCGCGAGCGCGGAAGACGTGCGGCGGATGGTGGGCGCGGCGGCCCCTCCCCCCGGCGGCGCAAACCGTCTATGGTGAACGCGCCCGTTCAATGTGGTTTCAATGCGTTTTCGGTGCCGGTTCGGCCCCGTTTGGCGAAATTCACGGGGGTGGCCAGACCGGGTTATCAACGTCGGCAGGGGAGGATTGCCATGCGCCGTATCACCGTTCTCATGCTCGCTCTGGGCCTTGCGCTGGGCGCCGCCGCATGCGGCAAGAAGGGGCCGCTCGACCGGCCGGAGCCGGACAAGCAGGAGGAGGAGAAAAGCTCCCTCAATACATTCCGCTGGGGCCGCGCGCCCGGGCACAGGTTTTTCTTGCACCGCTCCGGGGCTGCGCCATTTTTCCCCCATGCATCATTTCGAACATCGCGCGGGCACGCTCCACGCCGAGGACGTGCCGCTGGACCGCCTCGCGGCGGAGGTGGGCACGCCCTTCTATTGCTATTCCTCCGCCACGCTGGAGCGCCATTACCGCGTTTTCCGCGACGCTTTCGGCGTGCGGGACGCGCTGGTCTGCTTCGCGGTGAAGGCGAATTCCAATCTCTCCGTCCTGCGCACGCTGGCGCGGCTGGGCGCGGGCGCGGACGTGGTCTCCGAGGGGGAATTACGCCGGGCGCTGGCGGCGGGCGTGCCGCCGGAGCGCATCGTCTTTTCCGGCGTGGGCAAGACGGAAGCCGAGCTGCGCGCGGGGCTGCAGGCGGGCATCTACCAGTTCAACGTGGAATCCGAGCCGGAACTGGAACTGCTGGACCGGGTGGCCCGCGGGCTGGGCGTGCGCGCTCCCGTCGCCTTCCGCATCAACCCGGATGTGGATCCGGGTACCCATGACAAGATTGCCACCGGAAAGGCGGGCAACAAGTTCGGCATCCCGCGCTCAAGGGCGCGGGCCGCCTATGCAAGGGCACGCGCGCTTGAAGGCATCGAGGTGGTGGGCATCGACATGCATATCGGCAGCCAGATTACCGCGCTCACGCCTTTCGAGCGGGCGTTCCAGTCCTTGCGCGATCTGATCGAAGAACTGCGCGCCGACGGCCATACCATCGCCCGCGCCGATCTGGGCGGCGGGCTCGGCATTCCCTATGAGCCGGGCAAGGAGCCCCCGCCCCTGCCCGCCGATTACGCCCGCATGATCGAGCGCATCGTGGACCGGCTGGACCTCCGGCTGATCTTCGAGCCCGGCCGCATGATCGTGGGCAATGCGGGCATCCTCGTCGCGCGCGTGCTCTATGTGAAGGAGGGGCTCAACCGCCCCTTCATCGTGCTGGACGCGGCCATGAACGATCTCCTGCGCCCGGCGCTCTACGACGCCTGGCATGAGATCGTGCC
>JBKHIN010000026.1:0-14884 GCA_046538635.1 Alphaproteobacteria bacterium | reverse complement strand
GCCGATGAGGGCCGCTCTGGACAGCAATGCGCCGCACGGAAGGGCACGTGACGTCGCCCTCTGCGAAAACGGCGCGAAAACAACGACTTGAAGCGGAAAACTTCGGTTCCGTCCGAAGCGGACGATTTACGCGGTGCCGGGGACGAGAGGTACGAAACGCACCGGGAGCAGATTTTCCGTTTCCCAACCATCCTCCGTGCGCACCGCCCGCACGATGCGTTGATGATCGGGATCGGCGCCTACCGGCGTCACCATGACGCCGCCGGGCTTCAACTGCCCGAGCAGCGTTTCGGGAAGGCGTTCGGCGGCCGCGGTCACCAGAATGCGGTCGAACGGCACCTGTTCGGGCCAGCCTTTCATGCCGTCCCCGTATCGCGTGACGATATTAGTCAGCCGCAAATGGTTAAAACGGCGTTCAGCCTGTTCCACGAGGGAGCGGTAGCGCTCGATCGTATAGACGCGCCGGCACAGACGGGCGAGCACGGCAGTCTGGTAGCCCGAGCCCGTGCCCACCTCCAGCACCTTGTGCCGCCGGGTCACCTGGAGTTGCTCGGTCATGAAGGCGACCACATAGGGCTGGCTGATGGTCTGCCCGCATTCGATGGGAAGCGCCCGGTTTTCCCAGGCCGAGGCGGAGAAATGTTCCGTCACGAACAGGCTGCGCGGCACCCGCTCGATGGCGGAGAGCACGTCGCGGTTGGAAATGCCCAGCCGCCGCAGCTCCATGATCAGCTCGATCTTGCGGTGATCCGTATGCGGCGCCTGCAACTCGAAACTCCTTCGGACGGTCAGGAGGGGGCGCCGCCCGAGGGCCGCTCCGGCCGGGGCGGCCCGTCGAGCCGGGAGGAGAGCCGGTCCAGCTCGTCCGTCTGCGTCAGATTGAGGTGCAGCGGCGTCACCGAGATCCGGCCCGAATAAATCGCCTTGAGATCCGTGCCTTCGGGCGGGCGGCTCAGACGGCGGCTGAAGCCCAGCCAGAAATAGGGGATGCCGCGCGCGTCCTTGCGCTCCTCCACGAACAGGTTGGAGGTGTCTCGCTGCCCCTGACGGGTGACCTGGACCTCCTCCACCTTTTCCGCGTCCACGTCGGGGAAATTGACGTTGATCAGCACGCTGTCGTGCCAGTCCGCCCGCATCAATTCGGCGATCAGCCAGGGACCGTGGACTTCCCCGGTGCGCCACTTGACCTTGCGGTTGCCCTCCGCATCGAAGCCGTAGGCCTGGCTGAGCGCGACCGAGGGCACGCCCAGCGCCGTGCCCTCCATGGCGCCCGCAATGGTGCCCGAATAGGTCACGTCATCCGCCAGATTGGAGCCCCGGTTGACGCCCGAGAGGATCAGGTCGGGCTTGTGATCCTTGAGGATGTGTTTGACCGCCATGCCCACACAGTCCGTGGGCGTGCCCTGCACGGCGAAGCGCTGCTTCTCGATATGGCGCAGGCGCAGCGGCGTGTGCAGGGTCAGCGAATGGGAGGCGCCGCTCTGCTCCGTCTCGGGCGCGATCACCCAGACGTCATCGGAAAGCCGGGCGGCGATCTTCTCCAGCGTGGCGAGCCCCGGCGCGTGGATGCCGTCGTCATTGGTGAGCACGATGCGCGTGCCGGGCAGGAGCAGGGACTCGGTCATTGGGGACGGATCACCTCAAGGCCATTCATATACGCAACGAGGGCTTCGGGCACGCGCACGCTGCCGTCCGCCTGCTGATAGTGTTCCAGAACCGCCACCAGCGTGCGGCCGACGGCGAGGCCGGAACCGTTCAGCGTGTGCACGAAGCGGGGCGTCTTCTCGTCTTTCGGCCGGTAGCGCGCGTTCATGCGCCTCGCCTGAAACTCGCCGCACAGGGAGCAGGAGGAAATCTCCCGGTATGCCCCCTGCCCCGGCAGCCAGACCTCGATGTCATAGGTCTTCTGCGCGGCGAAGCCCAGGTCGCCGGTCGCGAGCGTCACTACGCGGTAATGGAGGCCCAGCCGTTTCAGCACGTCTTCGGCGGCGGAGAGCATGCGCTCGTGCTCGTCGCGCGACTGCTCGGGCGTGGTGATGCTGACAAGCTCCACCTTGTTGAACTGATGCATGCGGATCATGCCGCGCGTATCGCGCCCGGCCGCCCCTGCCTCGCTGCGGAAACAGGGCGTGTGCGCCGTGAAGCGCATGGGCAGGTCTTTTTCATCCCAGATATGTTCGCGGGCAAAGTTCGTGAGCGGAACCTCGGCCGTGGGGATGAGCCAGAAGCCGTCCTCGGTGCGGAACTGGTCTTCCGCGAATTTGGGCAACTGGGCCGTGCCGAACAGGGCCGCGTCGCGCACCAGAAGCGGCGGCGAAACCTCCTCATAGCCGTAATCGAGGGTTTGCAGGTCGAGCATGAAATGGGCGAGCGCGCGTTCCAGCCGGGCGAGCGCGCCCTTGAGCACCACGAAGCGCGAGCCGGAGAGTTTCGCCGCCGTTTCGAAATCCATGAGGCCCAGCGCTTCGCCGATCTCGTCATGCTCTTTGGGCTGAAAATCGAATTCCGGCTTTTGCCCGTGCTCATGACGGACCACATTGGCGCTTTCGTCCTCGCCGTCCGGCACGTCGTCCAGCGGCAGGTTGGGAATCTCCGCCAGCGCATCGTCCCGCCGCCGGGCAAGGGTGCGCTGTTCCTCCTCCAGCCGGGACATGACGCCCTTGAGGTTCGCCACCTTGTCCATCAGCGCCTGCGCTTCGGCCTCGTCGCCGCCCGCCTTGGCCCGGCCGATCTTCTTCGAGGCGGCGTTGCGCTCGGTCTGCGCGTCCTGCAGGCGCGTGGTGACGGCGCGCAGTTCCGCGTCGAGTTCGAGCAGCGCCTGCGCCTGAGGTTCGAGCCCCCTTCGTTTCAGACCCTCATCGAAGGCGTCAGGATCGTCGCGTATGGCTTTGATATCGAACATGATTTCGAGGTTTTCCGGAAAGCCCGCCGCCCGGCGACTCGCAGGCCCGGGCGGATGGGGCCTCTATACGGCCTGTGCGGGGCCGCGTCTACCGCCGGGGCCGGAGGCGAACGGAAAACGGCGCGGCGCGATGAAGCGCCACGCCGTTGAAAAATTTCCGGTTCCGGACCGGCGGCTCAGTTGAAGGTCACGCTGATCTGCAGGCCGCCGCCGGCGTCGGGGCTGCCGTCGGAAAGGCCGAACACGCCATAGGCCTGCACCGACCAGTTCTCATGCACCTTCCAGACGACATAGGGAATGACTTCGAAAGGATCGTCGGACAGATCCGTGGACGCTTCCCGCCAGTCGAGAATGCCGCCGCCGCTGAACGCGTCGTTGAACTTGTAGGCAAAGCCGCCCGACGCGACGAAGCCGTTGTTCAAATCACCGCAATCCGTGGGAATGGGATCTCCCAGGGGATCGAGAATGAGTTCTCCGGTAACGGGATCGGTCTCGAAGCACGTGAATTGCGGCTCACCCAGAACGCGATAGCCGAAAGTGCCGAATAACGTCAGGTCACCGAAGGCGTGGAAGATGTCGGCCTGCCCGGTGAAATCATAGGCGCCCGTGCCCAGAAACTTGTCTTCATCGGCGGTCGGGAACTTGACCTTGGCCGTCAGGTCGATGAACGGCGCCCCCTCGCCCAGGGGCGGAAGCTTGTAGGTCGCAGTCGCTACGATGTCGCCCAGCCCGCTGTTTTCGATGACGGGGCCGGGACCGCCGACAACGCCCCCGCTGTCGCCCGGAAGAACGCCGGACGGGCCCTCGATCCGGATCCAGGGCACGGTCACCTTGAACTTCCAGGAGCGCGTTTCGAACTGGCCGGACACCGGAATGAACAGAATATTCGTGTCTTCCGAAGCGCCGTAATCGCCGGAGGAATAGTCGAAACCGGTGGACAGCTTGAACTCCGGCCAGCGGTCGTCGCCCGCGGCCTGGGCCGCGGTCTCACCCTGTTCGGGCGCATAGCTCGCCGGTTCCGGCTGGGCGCTCGCCGGCACTTCGTTGACGGTATCGGAGGACTCAACCTCGCTGACGAGCGATGCGGAGGAATAGCCCTCGCCTGCCGGAGCCGGTTCCTCGCTACTCTCTTCCGTGGTTTCCGGTTCGGAAGTTTCCCCGCTGTCCTCGCCCGGTTCGGCCGCTGCGGGCTCGTCTGATTCCGTGTATTGGGCCAGAACCCGCAGGCGCTGTTCCGCCGGTTTTTCGGACGCGGAACGCACGCCGTGCAATACCAGCCCCGAGGCCGAAAGCGCCCCTGCGCTGATGCCCGGGACGGCTGCCGCCGGAGCCTCGGCGTGAGCGGGCCAGAACAACAGGCCACTCGTGATGACGGCACCGGCCACCTGCACCGGTTTTTTCATTTTACCCCCTAACTCTCCGTCGTTCGGGCGGCGGCCCACCTTTCCGCCGCCAAAACGCCGGCCCTTGCAATATTCAGGAACCCTCTGTGTCTTTATCAATCGTCCGTCTATCGGCCCGGACGGCCCGGACGGTCCGGAATATCCGGCCGCTGAGGAATGTCCGGCCGCTGTGGAATGTCGGGCCGGTCGGGAATATCGGGACGATCGGGAATATCGGGACGGTCGGGAACGTCAGGACGGCCGGCCGGCGCCACCCGGTCCAGATGGGCCGGGCGTGCGTCGCCATTGGCGGCCACGGCCTCGCCCGCCACCGTTTTCAGCGAACGCGCGGTGTTGATCCTGTCTTCCTTGCTCAGATCCTTGAGCGTCCAGGCGACCTCGCGCACGACACATCCCGGCGGAACGAATCCGCCACCGCGTCCACCGCCGCAGCCTCCGCCGGCTGCCGGAGCGGGATCCGGGCGGCCCGAAGTATCCGGGTCCGGCGGCGGGGAAGAAGGCGGAGGATCGACCGGCGGGTCCGCGGCCGCTGCAGCGAAGTCCAGCGGTCCCACCTCCGGCGGACGATCCTGATCGACCGGACCGTTGCCGCCGCCGATACCGGCCGCGGACAGTGCATCCCGGGCGATGTTACGAAGTCTCTCGCCAGAGTCCCGCCTGTCGCCGGGGCTCACGTCGCGCAGCTCGAAGGCGGCGGACGCCACGTCACCTCCGGGCGCGGGCGGATCCGCCGGGCCCGTGATCGCGGCAAAGACCGGCCAGTGATTCTCCGTACTCAGAGAACCGGCGACCAGAAACATGAACAAAACCAAAATGGCATAACGGGAAATTCTGCGGCGCTGCTCCACCGTTGTACCCATAGCCCCCTCCAACCCACATTTTCAGAGGTTCATTATCTGTTAACCAATTACACTTTCAAGGCAAAATCAGGGCAAGAGCGCAAAAACCCCCGAAAAACAACCCGTTCTGGGTATGTTTTCCCCCAAAGGATGTATTGGCGCACCGATCAGTCTTCGGCCGCCTCCCGTTCCGCGCGCTTGCGTTCCATCATCGCCACCGACCACACCGAGATTTCGTAGAGGAGGAGAAGCGGCAGGGCGAGCCCGACCTGGCTCAGGGGATCGGGGGGCGTGAGGAACATGGCCGCGGCGAAAATGCCGACAATGGCGAACTTGCGCTGGCGGC
Source organism: Alphaproteobacteria bacterium (assembly GCA_046538635.1). Taxonomy (GTDB): domain Bacteria; phylum Pseudomonadota; class Alphaproteobacteria; order JAJFIK01; family JAJFIK01; genus JBKHIN01. The sequence goes on along the minus strand of JBKHIN010000026.1, from coordinate 9,394 downwards.
GCAGATCCGAGGCCGAGACGATTCCCGCCCGCCCCAGCAGGGTGAGCAGAACGGGCAAGAGGAAGCCGACGCCGAAGGCGAACATCAGGGTCATGATCAGCCCCAGATACTCGCTGACCTTCGCCTCCAGTTCGATGGCCAGCCGGTCCTCGCCGCCCGGGGCCTCGAAACTGAGGAAGAAGTCAATGGCGAGCGGGATAACGACGTAATAGGCGAGCGCCGCCCCGGCCGCGAACAGAATCGGGGTCGCCACCAGGAAGGGCAGAAAGGCCTTGCGCTCATTCCGGTAGAGCCCCGGCGCGATGAACAGCCAGATTTGACTCGCCAGGAACGGAAAGGACAGGCACAGCGCCCCGAAGGCCGCCAGCCGCACATAGGTGAAGAAGGTTTCCTGAAGGGCGGTGAAAATCAGCCGGCGGCCCTCCTCTCCCTTGCCTTCCTCGAACACCTGCAGAAGGGGCTGGGTCAGAAACCGGTAGAGATCGTCGGCGAAGACGTAGCAAAGCACGAAGGTGGCCGCGAACACCGCGAGCGACCAGATCAGCCGGGAGCGCAGCTCGAGCAGATGCTCCAGCAGCGGCGCGCGCGACGATTCCAGATCGTCCTTTTCGGGGTCTGCGGTGGTCATGATCGCGGGCCGTCAGTGTGAGGGAACGGGCCGGTTTTCCGGTTCGTCCGTTTCCGGATCGCCGCCGGAAGGCGCCGCCTCGCCCTCATCCTTGTCCTTTCCGGCAGGAGCCGCACCCGCGCCGTTGCCGGCGGCGCGGGGTGCCGAAACCCGGTCCTCTTCTTCTTCCTCGATATCGGGGAACATGTTCTGACTGCGCAGATTGTCCATCTTGCGCCGCATTTCCTCGACCTCGGATTCATGCGCCATGTCATCGAACGCCTGCTGGAACTCGCGGGCCGCCGCGCGCGCCTTGCCCATCCAGTGGCCGGCCACGCGCATCAGGCGCGGAAGCTCCTTCGGCCCCACCACCACGATGGCGACCACGGCGAGCATCAGCATTTCGCTCCAGCCGATCGTGGGCATTCAGCGCCTCATCCGGCCGGCATCAGCCGCGCGTTTCCTGCTTGTGCGGCGCGGCCGTCGTGTCGTCGGCCTGCCGCCCGGAGGCATTGTCGATCGTCGGGCGTTCCTGCTGTGCCGGTTCCTCATCTTCCTTGAGGCCCTTGCGGAAGCTTTTGATGCCCTTGGCGACGTCGCCCATGAGGTCGGAAATCTTGCCCCGCCCGAACAGCAGCACAATGAGCACCAGAACGATCAGAATTTGCCAGAAGCTGGGGGCCATAAATCACTCTCCCGTATAAGCGGCGCGCGCCGGCAGCCGGGGCGCGCCCCTTCCTCAACATTGGTGCGCTTGACCCGAAAGCGAAGTCCAATGTTGCAGGTTTTCATGCATGCGCCGCTGTGTGGCGGCAGGCTCCCGCCCGTGCCGCACGGCGCGTCAACCGGCACTATCCGCCCCTATTCCCTTCAGTTCAAGGCACTGCGGGGGCTGGAAGGAAAAACAAAGGCGGCATCGGGGCGCATTTCGACGCCCACCCGGCGGCCCGGTTCCGGCAGCACGATGCCCGGCGCCAGAATCTGGATCTCGTGCGCCGCCCCGTCGCCCGACAGGACGCGGACGTCCACCAGGCTTTCCGGGCCCAGCAGGCGGGCGCGGTCCACCACGGCCTCGGTGGCGCCGTTGCCGCCGCCACCCGCCGACAGGCGGATCGCCTGGGGCCGGACCATGACCTCCACCTGCGCGCCCGCGGCGTGACCGGGGGCGGGCACGGGGCCCAGCGGCGTCAGGGCCCGACCGTCGCGCACTTCCGCCCGGAACACGTTGAGATCCGAGAACAGCGCCGCGGCCGCCCCGTCCACGGGCCGGTTATAGACGTCGTGCGGCGTGCCCGCCTGCACGATGCGCCCCTCGCGCATCAGGGCGATGCGGTCGGCCATGCGCATGGCCTCGCCCGGATCGTGGGTGACCAGCAGCGCGCTCGCCCCCTCCTCCTTCAGAATGTCCAGCGTCCGGTCGCGCACCCGGTCGCGCAGCCGGGCGTCGAGTCCGCTGAAAGGTTCGTCCATCAACAGGATGCCCGGCCGGGGGCAGAGCGCGCGGGCGAGCGCAACCCGCTGCTGCTCGCCGCCCGAAAGCGCGTTCGGATATTTGTTGGCGTGCCGCTCCATGCCCACCCGCTCGAGCATTTCAAGCGCGCGCCGCGCCCGTTCCGCCCTGGGCAGCCCGGCAAGGCCGAAGGCCACGTTCTCCGCCACCTTCATGTGGGGAAAGAGCGCAAAGTCCTGAAACATCAGGCCGACACCGCGGTCCTCGGGAGGCACGAAAACGCCCTCGCCCGCCACCAGGCGGCCCTCGATCTCCACGCGGCCCGCATCCAGACGCTCGACGCCCGCGGCGATGCGCAGCGTGGTCGATTTTCCGCAGCCCGACGGCCCCAGCAGGCAGACCACCTCGCCCGCCTTCACGGCCAGCGAGACGCCGCACACGGCCTCATGCCGTCCGAACGAACGGCGCAGCCCTTCAAGCCGCAGTCTGCCCGTGCTCATGGATACTCCGGAAGTTGCGAACAGCTTGCAGAACTTATGTCCGCGCCGGGCACGGTGCAAGCGGTCCGCCTGAGCGCGTGGCAGCACGCCACGGACGGCTCCCTGCCAGATGGCGGTTCCGGCAGCCCGGCTCTCCGGCCGGACCGTGGCCCCACTCCTTCAGCCGGTCCGGGGGTCCTCGTCCTCAGCCGCATCGGCGGCTTCCGACGGCTCCTCCTCCGACGGAGCATCATCGGGCAACCCGGTGTCCAGTTCAGGGCCGGCGGCCTCCGAATCCTCTTCTTCCGGACTGCCGCCCGAGCCTTCCTCCGTGGACTCCTCGTCCGCGAAATCGGCTTCCGCGGCACTGTCATCCATTTCCCATGCGGAGGGGTGTTCTTCCGGTTTCGACAAAGCGTCGTCGTCCGTGAGCGGATCGCCCCGGGTGCCGGGCTCCGTTTCCGGGCCATCGTCTTCCGCGCCTTCCGCGCCGGACACCTCGCTGTCCTCCGCCTCATGCGGGGGCGTGTAGCCGAGATCCGTTTCGTCTTCTTCCTCTCCGTTCTCCGCCGGTTCGTCCTCGTCGGAGGGGCGCGGGATATGGATGTTGGTGGGCATGCGGGTGTCGAGCAGGCCCGCCGCCTTGAGTTCGTCGAGCCCCGGCAGGTCGCTCACCCGGTCGAGGCCGAAATGTTCGAGGAAGAAATCCGTGGTGCCGTAGGTGACCGGCCGCCCCGGCGTCTGGCGGCGGCCGCGCACGCGCACCCAGCCGATCTCCATGAGCACGTCGAGCGTGCCCTTGCTGACGCTGACGCCGCGCACGTCCTCGATCTCCGCGCGCGTGACGGGCTGGTGATAGGCGATGATCGCCAGCGTCTCCAATGCCGCGCGGGAGAGCTTGCGCTGCTCCACCCGCTCGCGCTCCATCAGGAAGGAAAGATCCGTCGCGGTACGGAAGGCCCAGCCCCCCGCCACGCGCACGAGGTTGACGCCGCGCCGGGCATAGTGTTCGGCGAGGTCGGCGAGCACCTGCTCCACGTCGGCGCCCTCGGGCAGGCGCTCGGCGATTTGCTCCGTACGCAGAGGCTCCGCGGAGGCGAAGAGCAGCGCCTCGCCCATGCGCAGATGCCGGAAACGGTCCTCGTCGGTGAACTCCGGCGGCGCTTCGTGCAAGGCCTCGTCCGCATGGCCGTTGGCGGGACCGGAACTCTCCGTGTCCGGCGTCTCTTCCGGCGGTTCTCCGGGCATGTCCGGGCCCTCGGACCGGCTTTCGCTGTCTTCGGCTCCGGACTCCGGAGAGGGCGCCCCGGCGTCTGGCCCATCCTCGTGATGGACGTCGTCCGCCCCGTCCGGCTCGTCATCCTCCGGGAGGCCGGGAAGCTGCGCCCGCTCGAGCAGCATCGCCGCCGTGCCGCGGTCCGTGCCGGTTTCGTGCGTGTCATATCCGTTGGTTCGGGGCGGATTGCCATATCCCTTGTCAGTCATGAACGCTCCATCGGAATAATCTCTGCGCCCGCCTCAGGCGCCGCCGCCGCCTTTCCGGCGCGGCGGCGCACATAGATGGGCCCGAAATGCCTGAGCTGGCGGAGCTCGAGAACGCCGTCGCGGACCATTTCAAGCCCCGCCGTCAGCATGCTGGCCAGCGCCGTGCGCTGCTCCACCCGCGCCGCCTCGTCCTGCTGTTCGGCGGGCGGCATGAGCACGTCGAACGGGTTCCAGTCCTTGATCTCGCCCAGCATGCGTTCCAGCCGGTGCCGCGCGTCCTCGATGCGATAGATGGCCGGACGGCGCACCTCGTAAGCCGTATCGGGAGCGCGGGTGCGCTGGCGGGCATAGGCGGTGAGCAGATCATAAAGCGTGTCGTTATATTCAGATTTCCGGATCAGGCGGATGGTCTCGGGGCTCCCCCTCGCGAACATGTCCTGGCCCAGCCGGTCGCGCGCCATGAGACGCGCGGCGGCGCTGCGCATGGCCTCCAGACGGCGCAGCTGAAACTGCAGCCGGGCGGCCAGTTCCTCGCCCGTGGGCTCGTCGTCTTCCTCGCCCGGTTCGGGCGGCAGAAGCAGACGCGACTTGAGATAGGTCAGCCAGGCCGCCATCACCAGATAATCGGCGGCCAGTTCAAGGCGGCTGCGGCGCGCCTCGGCGATAAAGGCGAGATACTGCTCCACCAGCGCCAGAATGGAGATCTTGCGCAAATCCACCTTCTGGGCGCGCGCCAGCACGAGCAGCAGGTCCAGCGGCCCTTCGAACCCGTCCACATTGACGATCAGCGCCTCGCCGGAGGGCGCCTCCGGCGCATCGGCGGCGGCCTGATCCGCCTCGGACCAGTCCGGCGTCTGCGCCTGTGTGGCGGACTCCTCGCCCGTGTCCGCCCCCCGTGGCTCCTGTTCACTCATGTAATGTTGTCCCGGACGTCCCGCCTTTCAGGCGGCCCCTTCATCGAGAATCACCGCCAATCTAGCATGTCCGGCGGCGACATCGAACGGGCGTGGCTTCGCATGGCGGATTTTCGCCAGCGCCGCCTCGGCGCGGCGGGCCGGCTCTCCGCTCAAGGGCGGCGCCGCAGAGGCAATTTCCGTCATCTCGTCCATATGGCCGTTGCAGTGGAGGATGACATCGCATCCCGCCCCCAGGGCGCGGGACACGCGCTCGTGAAAGGGCCCCTTGAGGGCGTGCATGGAAAGATCGTCCGTCATCAGCAGGCCGTCGAAGCCGATATGGCCGCGGATAATCTCGCCGATGACCTTCGCTGACCAGGTGGCGGGCGCCGCCGGATCGATGTCCGAATAGACCACATGGGCCGTCATGCCCAGCGGCAGGTCGTTGAGGGCGCGGAAGGCCTCGAAATCGACCCGTTCCAGTTCGGCGCGGGACGCGTCCACCACCGGCAGTTCCTCATGGCTGTCGACGCGCGCCCGTCCGTGGCCGGGCATGTGCTTGAGGACCGGCAGAACGCCGTCCGCCATCAGCTCATCCGCGCACAGCCGGGCCATGTCCACGACAATGTCAACACTGTCACCATAGGCCCGGTCGCCGATGATGCCGTGGCTGTCCGGCGCGGGCACGTCGGCCACCGGCACGCAGTCCACCGTGACGCCCAGCGACGCCAGTTCGTGGGCCAGCAGGCGGCTGTGCAGGCTGAGCGCCTCTCGCGCCAGTTCGCCGTTCTGGCGGTGCAGGGCGCCGATCTTGCCCGCCGCGGGCAGCGCCTGCCATTCGGGCGGCTTGAGGCGGGCGACGCGGCCGCCCTCCTGATCGATGAGCACGGGCGCGTCGGGGCGGCCCACGGTGGCGCGCAGGTCCTCCACCAGCGCGCGCACCTGCGCACGGCTCTGACAGTTGCGCTGAAACAGAATGAAGCCCCAGGGCCTGGCCCGTTCGAAGAACCAGGCTTCGCCCGGGGTCAGGACAGGCCCCGCGCAGCCATAGATGACGGCGCGGGGGTGGGGCTCATTTCGCTTTTGCGGGCCGGAACCGCCGGTCAGCGGGATTTCACCAGACAATCCTGTCCCCGCGATTTCAGCGTGTCGCAGAGGCGGTTGGCCTCCGACCGGCCCTCGAAATACCCGGCCCTGAGACGATAGAAGATACCGCGCTCTCCGAGGTCGGCTTCCTCGATATCGCGCACGGCGCCATCGAGCAGGTCGGGAAATTTCGCCGTCATACTCTGCCATGCCGCACCGGCCGCCTCCTGTGAAGGCAGCGAGGCGAGCTGCACCACGTACTCGCCGTTCATGCCCGCGCTGGGCGCCGAACCGGACGGTGCGGGCACCGAGTTGGCGGAGGGCGCCGGCGGGGAGCCGGACGAGGTTTCGCTCGACGGGCTGTCGGAAGGGCTGGGCACGTCGGCGCCGGGCTTGGGCACCATGATGCGGCCGGACGCGCTGCTGCCGGACGTGCTCGACGTCCCTGACGTGCTTGATGTGCCCGAGGTGTCCACCGGCTCCGGCTCCGGCTCCGGCTCCGGTGCGGGCTCAGGCTCAGACGGCTCGGGCTCAGACGGTTCGGGCTGCGCCGGGGGCTCGGGAGCGGAGTCCGCCTCCACGGGTACGCTGTCGGAGGCGTCTTCGGTGGATCCCGCGTCCGGTTCTTCGCCCAGCGTGATCGGAACGTCGACGCCGGGCACCGGCTCCTCGCCCTCGCCCGCGTCTTCGGGAACCTCGATCGGCTCTTCCTCGCGGGGCAGCAACTGGGCGAACTCCTCGCCGCCCTCGCCGGTGACGTTTTCATCCAGCGCGCTTTCCTGCGGCTCTTCCAGACCGCCCGGATTGTCGGGCTTCGCCTTGCCGCCCTCGTCTGCGGCAAGCCGCGGCACGGAGCCGTCGCGCTGGCCGTTCTCATAGCCGACGCGATAGGACACGAAAGATACGCCGAGGAGAAGCACGACGCCGATCACGACGAGCAGAATGATCGCGGCCCGCGAGCCGCCTTCTTCTTCCTCCTCCACATCGAAATCGTCGTAGTCCTCTTCGTGGGTGGCGTAGATATCCGGCTCGAAATCTTTGCCTCGATCCATATCCGTCATTTTTCTCTCCCGGACGGATCTTCGCCCGACGGCGGCTCCGTCTCTGCTTGAACGCCCTTCACCCGTGTACGCTTACGCCGCGATACCAGGCCGGACCCACACCGGCCGCCATACCGCGGCACCCGCCTTTGCTCCCCTTGACCTGACACCGGCCGCCACCCCCTGGCCGATGCGGCGGGAAAAGCGTTCTCCAGAATCGGGTTTAAAGGCTTTGTGCGTCGAATGTAAACAGCCGTCTGTGCTCCTCCAGGGCAAAACGGTCGGTCATTCCCGCGATAAAATCACAAACGGCGCGCGCCGTCTCCACCGTTCGGGGTAGTTCGCAACGTTCCTGCCACTCCCTGGGTAATACCTGCGGTTCGGAGACGAACAGGTCGAAAAGGTCGGTGACCACCCGTTTTGCCTTGCTGATCATGCGGTTGACCAGATAGTGGCGGTACATGTGCTGCCACAGGAAGGCGCGGATGGCCCTGTCGTGGGCGATCATTTCGTCCGAGAATGCAACCACGGGTTCCGGCAGGGCGCGCAACGCGTCCACCGAGCGGGGATTGTGCCGGGCGATGCGCCGCCCGGTCTCCTCCAGCACGTCATTGACCATGCGGGTGATGAGCCGCCGGATGGATTCATGGATCAGCCGGCTCCGGTCCAGGCCCGGATGGAGAAGCTGCACCTCGCCGATGATGCCGCCCATGACGGGCACCCCGCGCAATTCGTCGAGCGTGAACAGATTGGCGCGCAGGCCGTCGTCAATGTCGTGATTGTTGTAGGCGATGTCGTCCGAGAGCGCCGCCACCTGGGCCTCGGCCGAGGCGTGGGTGTGCAGCTCCAGATCCTGCACGGCGGCATAGGCGGAAATGGCCTCGGGCAGGCCGTCGAGCCGGGCGTCCGCCCGGGAGAGCAAGGGCCCGTTGTGCTTGACGATGCCTTCGAGCGTTTCCCAGGTGAGGTTGAGCCCGTCGAACAGGGCGTAGCGGTGTTCCAGCCGCGTGACGATGCGCAGGGTCTGGGCGTTGTGGTCGAAGCCGCCATAGGGCGCCATGCAGGCCTTGAGGGCGTCCTCCCCCGCATGGCCGAAGGGCGGGTGGCCCAGATCGTGCGCCAGGGCGAGCGCCTCGGCCAGATCCTCGTCCAGCCCCAGCACCCGGCTGATGGAGCGCGCAATCTGCGCCACTTCCAGCGTGTGGGTGAGGCGCGTGCGGTAATAGTCGCCCTCGTGGGAGACGAACACCTGCGTCTTCTGTTTCAGGCGGCGGAAGGCGCTGCAATGGATGATGCGGTCCCGGTCGCGCTGGAACTGGCTGCGGGTGGCCGCGTCCTCCTCTTCGTGCAGGCGGCCCCTGCTGGCCGCCGGATCGCTGGCGAACACGGCCCGGCCGCCTTGCGGAGGCCGCCACCTGCCGGGGCCGGGAACGCTGCGCTTCGGTTCGCTTCGGGACATGAATGACTCTCGCTCGGACGCAACCGCGCGGGCATAATGGGCGGCGGCGCGCGGCGCGGCGCAGATTTGACAGCGGCCGCCCGCTGCCTACATACACGAAACAGCGAAGGATCCGAACGGCGGCGCGAAAATCATGTCCGAAACCAGCACTGTACAACTGAGCGAACGCGCGGCGAAGCGCATCGCCGCCATCCTGGCCGAGGAAAACAAGGCGGCCGAAGCCCCCGTCATGCTGCGGGTTTCCGTGTCGGGCGGCGGCTGCTCCGGCTTTCAGTACGGTTTCGATTTCGAGCGCGACAGGGCAGACGACGACCTGGTGCTGGAACGCGACGGCGCCGTGGTGCTGATCGACGCCACCTCCCTGCCCTTCCTGGAAGGCGCGGAAATCGACTTCGTGGACGAGCTGATCGGCGCCTCCTTCCAGATCAAAAACCCGAACGCCGCCTCCTCCTGCGGCTGCGGGACAAGTTTTTCGATTTGAGGGGACAACCGTTTCCCGGACATCGCCGGAACGCGTTCATCGCCCACCGCGCGAAAAAGGCGTGAAAATCGCCAAACGGCGGCGAACCGGGCGTGAAAACGGCGCGTTTGGCCGGGCGGTCCGGGTGCGCCTGTCCCCGGGGTTTCAGAGTCCGCTTGCGCCGGCGGCGCGCACGCTTATCCCCCCTGCTCTCCCCGGTTTCCCGATTTTCGGATCGCGGTGACCGGATGATGTTTTCCCCGCCGGCCCTCCCGGCAGGTGGGGAATTTGTGCACTTTCACCGTATTGCGTAATTGCGATCTGGCCGACGGCAAAGCCGCCGCCCTCGTCAAAAATAGTGCACTGTCACCGTAATTCTGCTCTTATCAGCGACCGTATGTGAGTTGGACCTGGTGTCGGAAACGAACCAGT
>JBKHIN010000423.1:0-2637 GCA_046538635.1 Alphaproteobacteria bacterium | reverse complement strand
GGCTCCTGCGCGACAACCGGCTGCGGGCCCGTGACGTCGAACGCTGGCTGGAGGTTTTGCGCGGTTGTTCCGGTTACGACCCGGGCCTGATCGAACGCCATCTCGCACGGGTGCGGCTGGACCGGTAACCCTATGCCCCGACTCACCCCTTGCGCCGGTATTCATGGAATGTCTTGAACATCCGGTTGCCCACGAGGCGGCGCACGGCCTGCCTGGCGTAGTTGTCCGCCTGCAGAACGATATCGCGAAGGGGCTGCTCCGGCCGGCCGCGATAGGAGGTGACCCGGTAACGCTGGGCAGGCCGGTTGGGCCGGGCCGAAAAATAATAGTTCGAGATGCAGCAGCGCCGCTTCCCGGTGCGGACGGCATCGACCGAATGCCAGGACCGGTCATGGGTTTCCATCAGCACCAGCCGGTTGAACCTCGGCGGAATGACGATTGCGGGCCTGCGGGGGCCCTCGGGCCACAGTTCCAGGCTGCCGCCGTCCTCCTCCGCCCAGTCCGGCGTGACGTAATAAAGCGCATTGGCGATGCGCCAGTACCGGCGCTCGCGGTCATGGGAATTGTCCAGATGCGGGTTGAGGAAATGTCCCTCCTCCATCAGCGAAAGGCCCCCGGCATAGAGATCGGGGTCGGGAATCAGTTCGGTCCGCCCCATGATTTCCTGGAGCAGCGCGCAAACCTCCCTGTCCTGAAAGGCGAACAGGATGCGCCCCAGAAGGGGATCATAGGCATCCATCTGCGCACCCACCCGCTTTCTCTCCCGCAGGGAATGGAGTTCATGCAGGCTCGCGCTGTTTGGGAAGGCCCGGTACGCCTCCAGCGCCAGATCGGGAGGCAGAAGCCCGTCCACGACGAAATGCCGTATCGGCCCGCCCTGCCGGAACTGCCGCGTCAGCGCGTCCTTGCGGGCGGCCAGCGCTTCGCAGATCGCGGCCGCAACATCGGCGTCCTGCGTCATCGGCTCCATCCCTTCACCCTGCCGAAGCCTTGTGGCGTGATTGTGCGAGGCAACCGGCCTGCCCCAGCCGGGCCAGCAGTTCTTCCTCGCGGCCGTCGCGGTTGCCTATGCTTTCGGGAAGCTCCGGCATGCCGAAACGCGCCAGATCCGAGTAATCGGCCACCTGCACCCGGTAACGCCCGCACAGAACCTCCAGTTGGGCCGCACTCAACCGTCCCGCATGCATCAGCTTGGGCGTGTTGGCGAGAAAGGGATCGTTGCGCACCAGGTCCTGCCCGATATGGATGCCGTCCGCATCCACAAGCACGACCCCGGCATCCGCAGACTGAAGGAAGCGTACGGAGCGTTCCACCGGCCACACCATGTCCGCCACCTGCCAGAAGCGCAGCGGCAGCATCACCGCCACCGTCAGTACGCCAAGGATCGTCAGCGCCCGGCCGGAGCGCCGGACAGTGCCCTCCGCCGCCTGTTCCCGGAAGGCCCGCCAGCCGAACACCGCCAGCAGCGACAGATGGCCCAGCACGGGATGCAGATACCGGTATCCCCAGCCATGCCCCTGGGCGGGCATGAGCACCACATGCACCGCAAACAGGCAGAGCACGGACCAGAAGAGGACCCGAACGGGCGCGGGCGCATGTCGGCGCAAGCTCCACGCCATGACCAGCAGCGGAACCAGCGCCAGCGTTTGCCAGGAGAGAAAGCGGGCGAAATTCAGCGGCCAGACGATGACATCGAGCAGATATTCCCGCTCCAGCAGCCCGCCCGCCACGCCGGCCACCTTTGCCGCGCCCTGCGCGGCGGGCATGCCGGCGCCCTCCAGCATCCGCGCCACCGCCCACCAGTCCGACCAGAACAGGAACGCCGCGCCGTAAACCGCGCCGAAGGCCGCCGCCGCCCAGCGCCGCCGCCATGCCAGCCAGACGACGAAGGGAAAGGCGATCAGGAGATGGATATGCATCTGATGCAGCCCCATCGCGACCACGCCCACCGTCATCGCCGCCGCATAGGCCCATGTCCGGTCGCGCAGGAACAGGTGCAGCCACACAAGCGTAAACAGCAGGTGCCCGGTCATGGCGTAGGGCGTCATCGCCGTCACCAGAAACTGGGGCGAAAGGGCCAGCAGTGCGGCGGCGATCACCGGCGCGCTTCGGTCCTGCGGCCAGAGTTGCCGGGCGATGACGGCCGTCAGCCAGACGCAGACGGCGGCGAAAACCGCGTTCATGACCAGGCCCGCGCCCGCTCCCTCGAAGGCCGCGAGCAGGAGCGCGTTCAGCGGCCGGTAGACGGCCCCCCACAGGTCCGGGCCGATCGTGGCGATGAAGCTCGGCTGCAGGGCGTCGGCATACTCGCGCCATTCCGCCTCGATGGGCGCCAGAACATGGCCGTTCAGAAAAATGCGGGCCTGAAACCAGGTGCTGAATTCATCGAGGGAGAGCGGAAATCCCCGCATCAGAAAGACGGCGCCCGGCGCGGCCGTCAGCAGAACGAAGGCGCAGGCGGCGAGGAGTGCGCGGTTCCGCGCGAACTCCACGAATCCTGCGGCAGTTAGAAATTGTTGCTCCGTGACGCCGGGAAGGAGAGACCCTTCGCCTCTCCCTCCGGGAGAGGCTGCCCCGGCAAAGCGCGAGCGAAGCCGGGGCGGTGAGGGGCGCGCGCCATCCGGCGCGCAGGAGACT
>JBKHIN010000146.1:0-7158 GCA_046538635.1 Alphaproteobacteria bacterium | reverse complement strand
AGCGACGGTTGCGAGGCTGGTTCTGCGGCCGGATCAAGAGGGGACGGGCCGGTAGGGTGCGTTACCGCCGCCGCGCCGCAGCGGCGCTTTGGCGCGCCGCGAAGGCAGGAGGGCACAGCCCGAAATGCACGTTCCGTGTAGGATTATTCGCTTGTCGGACAGAAGAGACGCATGGAACTGCGCGCATGCACGCGGCGGGGAGGCCGAGGTCCAGCAGCACACGGAGAAAACACACTTGAGGCTCTGGATTCCGTCCTTCGACGGGATGAGCGGTGTTAATACATTCCAGAAGTTTCAGCCTCACTCCCCCGCCGCAGAGGCGCGGCGCTGTTCGCGCTCCCCATAGGCCTCCAGATACCACTCCACGAAACGCGGCAGGCCCTCTTCCAGCGTTATGCGCGGTTCGTAGCCGTAGTCGCGGATCAGGGCGTCGATATCGGCACTGGTGGAAAGCACGTCGCCCGGCGGCACGGGCCGGTCGCGGCGAATGGCCTGCATGCCCAGGCAATCTTCCAGAATGCCGATCATCCGGTTCAGGAGCACCGGGCGGTTGTTGCCGATATTGTAAATGCGGTGCGGCGCCTTTCCATCGTTCGCACCCGGAGGGCCGTCAAGCACCGCCAGAACGCCGCGCACGGCGTCGTCGATATAGGTGAAGTCGCGCCACATCTCGCCGCCATTATAGACGTCGATGGGCTCGCCCCGGATCATCGCCTCAGCGAATTTCCAGTAGGCCATGTCGGGCCGGCCCCAGGGGCCATACACGGTGAAAAAGCGCAAGCCCGTCTGGGAAATGCCGTAAAGCTCCGCATAGGCATGGCTCATCAACTCGTCGGCGCGCTTGGTGGCGGCGTAGAGCGAAATGGGCGTGTCCACCCGGTCCGCTTCGGAAAACGGCGTCTTGGCGTTGCCGCCATAGACCGAACTGGATGAGGCGTAGACCAGATGCTGCAGGTCCGGCAATGCGCGCGCCGCCTCCAGCACGCTCGCATGGCCCACCAGATTGGAATGGACATAGTCGAACGGCGCTTCGACCGAATGGCGCACCCCCGCCTGGGCGGCCAGATGCAGGATGTGCGTCACGCCGTTTGCGAGAACCAGTTCCTTCAGGGCGGCCGCCTCGGCGATATCGAGGCGCACAAAGGTGAAATTCCGCTCGCACCTTAAAATGTCGAGCCGGGCGCGTTTCAGTTCCGGCGGATAGTAGGCGTTCAGATCATCCACGCCGATGACGGCCTCGCCGCGTGACAGCAGGGCGCGCGCCACATGAAATCCGATGAAGCCGGCCGCGCCGGTGACCAGTACCGCCAATCTCTCACCCCTTCCGTTTCGCCGCCGCATTCATCCGGCGGCCGGCATATCGATCTGCCGCCCGAGTGTCGCACAACCGGCTATTCGAATTCGGTTAAAAATCAACTCCGAAGCGGTCGCCCGCCTGCGCGCGAGCGTTGTATTCATCAACCACTCCCCGGCTCATGGGATCGATCTCCGCCTCGCCGGGCGCCGAAAGCAGCCGTTCCGCCAGTTCCTTGCCCAGTTCCACTCCCCACTGATCGAAGGCATTGATGCCCCAGATCACGCTTTGTGCAAACACCTTGTGTTCATACAGGGCAATAAGCGCCCCCAGCGGGCCCGGCTCCAGCCGGTCCAGCAGCAGCGTGACCGTGGGCCGATTCCCCGGAAAAGTGCAATGTGGCGCGAGACGTGCAACCTCTTCGGCGCTCAATCCGCGCGCCGTCAGCGCCCGTTCCGTCTGCTCGCGGCTGCGCCCGCGCGCCAGCGCCTCGGTCTGCGCCAGCATATTCGCCATCAGCAGGCGGTGATGCCCGCCCGAGTCCGCGGGCGGCCGGGCCACGCCGATGAAATCCGCAGGTATGACGCCGGTTCCCTGATGGAGTTGCTGAAAGAACGCATGCTGGCCGTTTGTGCCCGCTCCGCCCCAGATCACCGGGGCGGTGGGCGCCAAAACGTGTGTCCCATCAAGGGTGACCGACTTCCCGTTGCTCTCCATTTCCAGTTGCTGGAGATAGGCAGGCAGCAGATCCAGGCCCGCCGCATAGGGAATGACCGCAAGAGCCCCGTACCCCCGTACCGAGCAATGCCAGATGCCGGTCAGCCCCAGGCGCACGGGCAGATTGCGCTCAAGCGGCGTTTCGCGGAAATGGCGGTCCATCTCATGGGCGCCCCGGCACAGGGCGTCAAAAGCCTCCCATCCCAGGGCGAGCGCCACGGGCAGGCCGATGGCGGACCAGACCGAGTAGCGTCCTCCCACCCAGTCCCAAAAGGAGAAGATATGGGCCTCCTCTATAGCCAGCTCGCGGGCCCTGTCGGGCCGCGCCGTTACGGCCACCGTTTGCGCCGCCCAGGCGCCCTGCCCGGCGCCTGCTTCCATCCAGGCGCGGGCTGTCGCGGCGTTCTTCATGGTTTCCTGCGTGCCCATGCTCTTGGACGCCACGATGACCAGCGTCTCTCGGGGGTCGAGAGGGCCCAGCGCTTCGAGAATCTCGGCGCCGTCCACATTGGCGGCGAAGCGTATGGGGCTTTCCTCCCCAGGAGGCGTCAGGGCACGGACGACCAGGCGCGGCCCCAGATCCGAACCGCCGATGCCCAGCGCCAGAATGCGGCGCAGGGGCCGCCCGTCCGCGCCTCTCATCGCGCCGGCCCGAAAGCGCTCGGAGAACGCGCGCATGCGTTCGCGCACGGAGGCAATGTCCTCTCTGACGTTCCGGCCTTCCACCACAAGCGGCGCCGTTGAGGAGTCCCGCAAGGCCGTGTGCAGGGCGGGCCGGTCTTCGGTCGCATTGACGTGACGGCCGGCGAACAGGGCTTCGCGCGCTTCCTCCAGCGCGGCGGCGCGGGCAAGCTCGTGCAGCAGGCCAAGGGTTTCGTCCGTCAGCGTGGTTTTGGACGTGTCGAGACAGATGCCCGCCGCCTCCAGGGCCATGCGGCGGAAGCGTTCGGGATCGGCCTCGAACAGCGCGGGGATGTTGCGCTGCTTCGCCTTCTTCCCCTCCGCGGCCAGACGCCGCCAGAGATCATCTATCCTTGCGCTGCTCATCGTGACGGTCGTATTTGTCCTCCAGCCGGACGATATCGTCCTCTCCCAGATAGGCGCCCGCCTGCACCTCGATCAGGACGAGCGGAATCCGGCCCGGGTTCTCGATGCGGTGCGCGGTGCCGGCGGGAATGTGCACCGCCTCTCCCTCTTTGAGCAACTGTTCCCGGCCGTCGATGAATACGCGCGCCGTGCCCGACACGACGGTCCAATGCTCCGTCCGGTGATGATGAAGCTGAAGCGACAGGCGTTCGCCCGGCGTCACCACGATCTCCTTGACCTGGAAACGCTCGCCCCGGTGAACGATCTGGAAGCCGCCCCAGGGCCGCGTTTCGCGGCGGTGGCGTTCCACCTCGTGCCGGCCCGCGCTTTTCAGTTCGGCGACCAGCGACTTCACGTCCTCCGAGCGCGAGCGATGGGCAATCAGACAGGCGTCCGCGGTGTCGACCACCACGAGATCCTCCACACCCAGCGTAGCCACAAGGCGGTCCCTGGAGTCGATCAGCGTGTTTTGGGTATCCAGCGTCAGCGCGTCCCCGACCTTGACATTGCCCTGCGCGTCCTTCTCACGCCATTCCCACACCGCCTCCCAGGAGCCGATATCGCTCCAGCCCATGCTCACGGGGATGACTGCGCCCTTTTCCGTATGCTCCATAACCGCGTAGTCGATGGAGATGGACGGGGCCGCGCAAAAGCTCTCCGGGTCCAGATGAAGGAAGGCGCCGCCGTCGGCCGCGCCTCCGGCCGAAGCGCAGGCGGCCTCGTGAATGGCCGGGCAGTGCCGTTCGAGTTCCCGGCAGACGGCATCCGCACGAAACAGGAAGATGCCCGCGTTCCAGACATAGCGGCCCGAAGCCAGAAATTCGCGCGCCGTATCCGCGTCCGGCTTCTCCACAAAGCGGGCGATGCGCCGCGCCCCGTCAACCCCGGCGATAGGCTCCCCGCCCTCGATATAGCCATAGCCGGTGGCGGGGGCCTCGGGCGTGACGCCGAAGGTGACCAGGTAACCGTCTCCGGCCAGCGCAGCGGCGCCGGCGATGGCGTTTCGAAAGGCGGTTTCGTCCGCAATATGATGATCCGCCGGAAGAACGAGCATGAGCGTGTCTTGCCCAAGCTCACGGCGGATGTAATGGGCGGCCGCGCCGATGGCGGGCGCGGTATTTCGTCCGTCCGGCTCCAGAATGAGCGCGCGCGGCGGCGTGCCCGATTCCTCCAGTTGGGACTGGACCAGAAAACGGTGCCGCTCATTACACACGAGTATGGGCGCCGCGAAGGCGGGCGCATATTCCCGTCCGGCGGCTACGCGCAGCGCCGTGCGCTGAAGAAGCGAGTGCGTATGGGTCATCGGCAGCAACTGCTTCGGAAAGTGGGAACGGGACGCGGGCCACAACCGCGTGCCCGAGCCCCCGCACAGGATCACCGGTACGATCTGGCTTCCGCCCGGAGACTCGCGGACGGACGACTTCTCTTCAACGCGGGAGGAAGGGGTATGCAACATGTTCCGGCTCCGCCTCAGGGCGGGCATTCAACAACACCGCCAAAGAGCAGGGCGCACGATAGGCGAGCCCCCGCCTTTTGTCACCAGCCTGTGCGGCGCCGGGTGAAGGGCATCGGTGCGGCACGCGCGCCTTACGCCGGGTAACCGCTCCCGTTAAATGCCCGTTAAATCCATCGGGGCAACGATTTTCCGTCCTTGCGGAGAAAGCGTGCCCGGCCGGTTTGCCGCCCGGGCCGGACCGTGTTCCTGCGAAGTTCCCGTTTGCCGTTCACAGACATCCGTTGCGCTGCCGGTTCACGGTCCGCCGCGTGCCGGCGACCGCCTGACGACGGGAAAGCATGGCATGAAAGAGATTGCGATTTCGCGCAAGGCCGCCCTTCCGCCCCGTTCGGCCGCCGCCCCGGACAGGACCGGCGCATCTTTGCGCAACCCCATGCACGGCATCCGGCATCTGAACCGCCTGGCAGAAAGATGGTATGCGGAGGATCAGGATTATTTCCTGAGGCCGCCGGTCATCGTCAATTCCTTCCCCAACAGCGGCGCACATTTGGTGGCGCGGCTGGCCCGGGCCTTCGCCGGAAGCCGGGATTACGGCAGCACGCTCAAATCCCTGCCCACCATTCCGTTCCGGGAGCGTTCCGACGCCGCGCTCGACCGCCTGATCCGCCGTATCGTGCCGGGCGAGATCGTCTCGGCGCATCTGTTCTTCAGCGAGGCGCATGCCAGGCGCATCGCGGCGCGCAACGGCGTCCATTTCTTCGTCTACCGGGACCTGCGGGATGCCGCGATTGCCGAGGCGCAGGAGCTGACCTGTGTGAAGTTCTGGCACCGGCTGCATCCGTTCTTCGCGGGCCTCGGGAATGATGCGGACAGAATTTCCGCGGCCATCCAGGGCTTCGGCCACGGGCGGTTTCCCTATGACTATCCCCACATTGCCCACCGCTTCGCCCGCTATGAGGGCTGGCTGAACCGGCCCGACGTCATGCCCATCGCCTGGGAGGATTTGCATTCGGACCGCTTCGCAGACGTGGTGCGGGCGATGGCGCGCTTTTACCTCAGGCGCTGCCGCACGCCCGCCGACGAAGAGCAGATTACCGCCGCGGCGCGCCGGATCGCGGACGAGGAGGCCGCGGGCCTGCTGCGCAGCATGGCGCCGGGCGCATGGGCCTGCGCCTTCACGGCGGAACACCACCGCCGGTTCGAAAAAATCGCCGGCGCCCTGAACCGGCGGCTGGGCTATGGCGGCACGGAAGGGAGAGCCGGTGAGGCGGCATCCTCCGCGGTCGTCCTTTTCGGATCCGCCCGCCGGAAGGCCGGCGCCTAGAAGGAGGCCCCGCGGGCCGTCACGGGCCAGATTCCCACCAGGGTGCCGCCGCGCACCAGATGATAAAAGTCATACAGGTTGACGGTCGGGTCGCAGTGGGGCGCGGCGAACTCGACGCGTTCGCCCGGTTCAGGCTCCTTGTCGCCGCGCATCACCACGCCGTGCTCGTCTCCCATGAAAAGGTAATCCGCTCCGGCGAAGCGCGGGGAAAGCACCTCGGGCGCGGGGCCGTCCGTGGCGAAGGACTTGGTGCCGCCGTCCACGGTGACCCATTCCGGCGCATTGATGCTGATGATGGTCGTCTGGACACGGAGCGCCGTTTCGAAGCCGCCGCCGTCCTCGTCCGCCAGCGCATGATGGTACTGGCTGTCCATGAAGGGGTAGGACCCCGCCTGAATGTCGTTGAGGAAGGATTGTTCGATGTCCGCCCGGTGCGTGCCCGTGCCGCCGCCCGTGACCAGTTCCGGCGCAAGCCCCTCCGCGCGCAGCCGCTCCACGATGGCTTGCGCCCCCCTCATGGCGCCGGCGGTGGCTTCATGGCGCGCGGCGCGGCCCCCGATATGCTGGAGATGGCCGCCATAGGCCTGAATGCCGCGATATTGGAGGGCGGCGGAATCCACGCCCCGTTTCGCCATGTGCAACGCCGTTTCGGGATCGTTCGTTCCCGTGCGCTTGAGCCCCACGTCGATGTCCACCACAAAGGAGACCCGGATGCCGGCCTGCCGCGCCGCGGCCTCGAGCCGGTCCAGAATGGCCGGGTGGTCCACCGCCAGAATGAGGTCGTCCGTATGGGCATGGAGCGCAACGAAGCGGCGGATGGCATCCTCGCCCGCGATCGGCGAGGTGATCAGGAGCCGCCGGATGCCATCGGCGGCCAGCGCCTCGGCCTCCCCCGGCTTGGCGACGCAAATGCCCGCCGCGCCCGCCGCCAGTTGCAGCCGGGCGATATGGGCGGATTTATGCGTCTTGGCATGGGGCCTGAGCGCCACGCCGGCGGAAGCGCACCGCTCCGCCATCCGCGCCAGGTTGCGGGACATGGCGTCCACGTCGATGAGCAGGGCGGGCGTGTTCAACCGGGCGCGGCTGCCGGGCTGTCCGATCAGATGGGCGTTTACCGCCCGTCTTTCGATCCGCGCTGCGCTACCGTCCTGAAGTTCGCGCTCCAGCGCGGCGGCGAGCCTGCCCGGCCCGGCGGGGTCCTCTGTCATGGCATGCTCCGATCCCTGTGGTGCGTGTGCTTCATGCTACCGGTTGCGTTTGCGGCGCGGCAAGGGAGGGCGA
>JBKHIN010000145.1:0-7181 GCA_046538635.1 Alphaproteobacteria bacterium | reverse complement strand
CCGTGGGTCTGCGCGGGCCCTTCGGCGCCGGCTGGCCCATGGAGGCCGCGGCCGGGCGGGACGTGCTGCTGGTGGCCGGGGGCCTCGGCCTGGCGCCGTTGCGTCCGGTGCTTTGCCGCCTGCTCGCCGAACGGGCGCGCTTCGGCAGGGTTGTGCTGCTTTATGGCGCGCGCAGCCCGGAGGATGTCCTGTTCCGCCGCGAAATCGAAACCTGGCGGCGGCGCGGCCTCGACATCGAGGTGACCGTGGACCATGCCGCCCCCGGCTGGACCGGCCGGGTGGGCGTGGTCACCGCGCTGATCGGGCGCGCCGTGTCCGATCCCGCGCAAAGCGTGGCCTTCGTCTGCGGCCCGGAGGTGATGATGCGCTTCGCCATCGCCGCGCTGCGCGATGCGGGTCTCGGGGACGAGTCGATATATCTGTCCATGGAGCGCAACATGAAATGCGCCGTGGGCTTTTGCGGCCATTGCCAGTTCGGGCCCGCTTTCGTCTGCCGGGACGGCCCGGTCCTTTCCTGTGACCGCGTGCGCGCTTTGCTGGCGCTCAAGGAGATCTGATGTGGCGGCAACGGCAAGAAAACCGAGACTGGCGGTCTGGAAATTCGCCTCCTGCGATGGCTGCCAGCTTACCCTGCTCGACTGCGAGGACGAGTTGTTGGCCATCGCCGGGGCCCTGGACATCGCCTATTTCCCCGAAGCCACGCGGGGCCGCGTGAAAGGACGCTACGATCTCTCCCTGGTCGAAGGCTCGATCACCACGCCACAGGACGCCGAACGCATCCGGGAGGTTCGCCGCCGCTCGAACGTGCTGGTCACCATCGGCGCCTGCGCCACGGCGGGCGGTATCCAGGCCCTGCGCAATTTCGCCGACGTGAAGGAATATGCTTCCATCGTCTATGCGCGGCCCGATTACATCGAAACTTTGGCACGCTCGACGCCCATCGCCGATCATGTGAACGTGGATTTCGAACTGCGCGGCTGTCCCATCAGCAAGCGCCAGCTTCTGGAAGTCATTTCCGCCTTCCTGGCCGGGCGGCGGCCGGTCACGCCGCCGCACAGCGTCTGCATGGAGTGCAAGCTCAAAGGCAATGTCTGCGTCATGGTCGCACACGGAACGCCCTGCCTTGGGCCTGTCACCCACGCGGGCTGCAACGCCATCTGCCCTTCCTATGAGCGCGGCTGCTATGGCTGCTACGGGCCCAAGGAAACGCCCAATACGCCGTCGCTCAGCCATTGGCTCAGGCAACTGGGCATGGAGGATCGCGCGCTGCGGCGCGTCTATCATAATTTCAATGCCAACGCCCCCGGTTTCCGGGAGGAAGGGGAGCGTTATGACCCGTAAGACCATCAAGGTGGACTATCTGGCCCGGGTCGAGGGCGAAGGCGCGCTCAAGGTGGTGGTGCGCGACGGCGCCGTGCAGTCGGCGGAACTCAGCATCTTCGAGCCGCCGCGGTTCTTCGAGGCCTTCCTGCGCGGACGCGATTTCACCGAAGCGCCCGACATCACCGCGCGCATCTGCGGCATCTGCCCGGTGGCCTACCAGATGAGCGCGGTGCACGCCATGGAGGACGCGCTGGGCGTCACCGTCGGCGGCCCCCTGCGCGCCCTGCGGCGGCTGTTCTATTGCGGGGAATGGATCGAGAGCCACACGCTGCACATCTACATGCTGCACGCGCCCGATTTCCTGGGCTATGACGGCGCCGTCGACATGGCGCGCGACCATGCGGAAACCGTGCGCCGCGGGCTGGCGCTCAAAAAGGCGGGCAATGAGGTTATGGCTCTTCTTGGCGGGCGCGAAATCCATCCCATTAACGCCCGGGTGGGCGGCTTCTACCGCACGCCGCGCCGCCGCGAACTGGAACCCATAGCCGAACGGCTGAAATGGGCGCGCGAGGCGGCGCTCGAAACCGTCCGCTGGGTGGCCGGGTTCGATTTTCCGGAGCGGGAACGGGACTACACCTTCGTCGCCCTTCGTCACCCGGCGGAATATCCGTTCAATGAGGGCCGCATCGTCTCCAGTCGCGGGCTCGACATCGCGGCGGCGGACTATGACAACCATTTCGAGGAGAGTCAGGTGGCGCGCTCTACCGCGCTTCATGCGCGAATGCGCGGCGGCGGCGCCTTTCTGGTGGGGCCCATGGCGCGCTACAGCCTGAACTTCGACAAGCTGTCGCCGCTGGCGCAGGAGGCGGCACGCTCCGCCGGCCTTGGCGATACCTGCCGCAACCCCTATCGCAGCATTGTGGTGCGGGCGGTGGAAGTGCTCTACGCCTGCGACGAGGCGCTGCGTCTGATCGAGTCCTACGAGGAACCCGAACGTCCGGCGGTGGAGATGGAGCCGCGCGCCGCAACCGGCTTCGCCGCCACCGAGGCGCCGCGGGGGCTGCTTTATCACCGCTACCGGCTGGAGGCGGACGGGACCATCGCCGAGGCCAGCATCGTGCCGCCCACCTCGCAGAATCAGGCCAGCATCGAGTCCGATCTGGCGAACTATGTGGAGGGCTTTCTCGACCTGCCCGACGAGGCCCTGCGCCACCGTTGTGAGCAGACCGTGCGCAACTACGATCCCTGCATCTCCTGCGCCGCGCATTTCCTCCGCCTGGAGATGGATCGGGACTGACGGCGTGCAGACCATCCGCCCACGCTATATGGTGATCGGCATCGGCAACCCGGACAGGGGCGACGATGCGGCCGGACGCGCCGTGGCCCGGTGCCTGCAGGCCGCGCCGCCTGCGGGCGTCGGCATTGTCGAGCATGATGGCGAAGCCACGTCGCTGCTCGCTCATCTCGAGAATGCTGCGGCGGCCGTTCTGATCGACGCCTGCGTTTCCGGCGCGCCGCCCGGCGCCGTGCGCCGCTTCGACGTGACCGCCGTGCCGCTGCCCCGGGACGGATTCCGCCTCTCGACCCACGGCCTGGGCCTGCCGGAGGCCGTCGAACTGGCGCGCGCCCTCGGCCAGATGCCGCGGCGCTGCGTGGTCTATGCCATCGAGGCGGGATCGTTCGACTCCGGCGCCGGGCTGTCGCCGCCCGTGGCCACGGCGGTCCGCGAAACCGCGGAGCGGGTGCGGGCCGAGTTTCGGAGGATTGCTTCGCATTGAGTTGCCCGGCGCCCGTCCGCAGTGCCATCGAAGTGCTCCGCAATCATGCTGTGGTCGCTATGCCTGAAACACAGTGTTATCCAGGACGGATTAAGAGCCGGCGTACGGCCAGCGGCGGGGAGTTATCTGCTTGGAGGAAACGGTGATGCCACCAGCACAGGAAATCCACATGATCCGGGAAGCCGTCGGTTATTTCGAGACCGCTGAAGCGCTGGAGGCAGCGGCCGATGAACTGGAGAGCTCAGGCTTCGATCGCGCCGAGATCAGCCTGCTGGCAGCCGAGCATGCAGTGGAGGAAAAGCTTGGCCATAAGTACCGGAGAGTGACTGAAATCGAGGACGAACCGGACGTGGCCCGGTGCTGCTACGTTTCCAGGGAATCCATCGGCGCGGCGGAGGGAAGCCTGATCGGCGCCCCGCTTTATGTGGCTGCCGGCACTGCGGCCGGCGTGATCATCGCCACCGGGGGTACGATGGCTGCAGCAATCATCGGGGCGGCGCTGGCCGGGGGCGCAGGCGGTCTTATCGGCGGCATTCTGGCGAGATTGGTCGGCGATCGGCATGCCCGCCATTTGCAGGAGCAATTGGCGCATGGCGGCCTGCTCTTGTGGGTGCGCACGCGCGATGCCGAGCACGAGAGGCGCGCCGTCGAAATCCTGAAGAGGCATTCGGGACATGATGTGCACGTACACACCATTTCAGCAGGAGACGAATGAGCCGCTAACCGGCCGAGACTGTCATTCTGGAAACGGAAGAAGGCGAAACCGAACTGCGGCGGCCCCGTTCAGGAGCAACGCGCCGGACGGCATGGCGCACACTATTCGGGCAGCCCCGCGCCGGTCAGCAACGCCGATTCCCGCTGCGCCAAGGCCGGGTTCCTGTAGGGCGGCAGCTGCATCCATTTGCGTACGGAAAAGTCAGGCTTGAGGTCGAGAATTCGCCGCGCGGCTTGCCGGGCCTCGGTTTGACGGCCCGCGGCGGCGAGGGCGGCCGTCAACTCGACGAGATAGAGCGGCGAAACGGGCTCCGTCTCCGCGCTCCGGAGGATGGCGAGAGCCCTTTCGGGTTGACCGGCCAGGCGATGGGCCCGGGCGAGATTCCAGTGAAACCAGTCCGGCGGAGAGGGGCTCAGCCGCATGGCCCGGTTCATCAGCGAAATGGCCCGTTCCGGCCGGCCTGCAAAGGTCAGGACAAAGGCGAATTGGGCGATGTAATCGGCGCCGGCAAGGTTCGCCTCAACCGCCCGTTCACCCAGCATAATCGCCTTTTCGTGATTGCCCCGAAACAGTTCGACCCAGGACAGAATCCCGTAGCCGCCGGCCTTGCTCGATTCGTTGCCGGCAAGGTCCGTTCCGAGCCTCGAGGCCGCCTCCAATGACGAGTCGATTTCATTGCGCCAGCCGAGCAGCAGCTTAATCAGATAGGTCCAGGCAAGCCCGCCCTTTGCACCGGTATAGTCCGGATCGAGTTTCAGTGCCTGCTCGTAAAATGCCTTGGCCCTGACGATGCGCTCAGGTGTCAGGCGGCGGACTTCCTGCAGGGCCTGCCCGGCCAGAAGCCATGCCTCAAGATTATCCGTACCCGCTACAAGAGAGATGCGCGCCTGTTCGCCCTCGGTCAATTCGACCTGCAGCGCGGTCACAACGCTGAGAATGATGTCGTTCTGGAGACTGAATATGTCATCCGCTTTCCGGTGATAGAGTTGTGTCCAGAGGGTCCGCTCTTCGGCCGCATCGGTCAGGGTGGCCGTGATGCGTACGGAGCGTTGCGCAAGCTGAACGCTTCCCTCAAGCACATATCCGGCCGGCGGCCTTCCGACTGGCGCATCCGCTTCCTGCACGCCGTCCGCGGCGGCCGGACGGTCCGCAAGCACGGACAGATCCGAAATCATCGAAAGCGCCGTCAGGATGCCGTGCCGCAGTCCGAAGGCGAAGGTGCGCGCCCTGTCATCCTCCGAGGCGGTCCGGAACGGAAGAACGGCGATCGACGCGGTTTCCGCCTGCCCGGGCGCCGCGACTTGATTTTCAGGGACGGCGGGTTTCGATGACGGGGACGCAGCAAAGTAGATAACGGCGCTGATCCCGAGGGCGAGCACTCCGGCGGCGGCAAGAATGGCGGGGCGGGCGGGCCCCTTCCATGTGCGCGTTCCGCCGCCCGCCGCCGCATCGGGCCCATGCGCGGACGGGGCTGGCGGAGCCGTCTGGATGTGCTCGAAAATCTGCCGGGTTTCGGGGGCCGGATCCAGCCCCAGTTCCCGCTGAAGAAGGGCCGCAAATTGCTGGTACTGGCGCATGGCAAGGGCCCGCTGCCCCCGGCCGTGATAGTGGCGCATCAGCGCCCCGTGGGCGGGTTCGCACAGCGGATCCAGCTTGATCAGATGGGTGGCGAAGCCGGCGATTTCAGGGGCCGTTATCCGGTCGCCGGCATGCCGTGCAAAGCGCTCCAGCGCGTCGGCGGCAAGATTCCGGTAGCGCAGCCGTTCGCCTGCCAGCCAGTCATCGAACGCTTCGCAGACGGCCCCGATGGAAGCCAGCAGGTCGCCCCGGAAAAGCTCGATCGCTTTTTTCAACTGCTCCGGCCCGGCCTCGGAAGCCAGCCGCTCGAATTCGACGGCATCGATCCGGATAGCGGAGGTATCGCAGCGGATCCCGTCTCCGCTGGAAATCAATATCCTGCTGCCGGCGTCTCCCAGCATCTTGCGCAGGGCGGAGATGGCCTGGCGCAGGCTTTGCCTGGCCTGTTCGTCCTGCCGGTCGCCCCACAGGAGGGTGGCAAGGTGCTCCCGGCTGTGAACCCCGCCGGACAGGGCAAGGTAAGAGAGGAGGGCCTGCAACTTCCGGCCGGGGCCCGGGGAGACGGGGATCCCGTCCCGGCTCAACTCGCATCCGCCCAGCAGGCGCAATGTCAATACAGCCATCTTCGCCGATCCCTCTCATGCACCCGGTGGCCGCGTCGCAGAAAGAATTTCATAGCAGGATGTTCGCCCGGCAGGAATTCGTGCCGTGCCGCTAAAGCGCGCCCGCCATCGAGCAAAAGCTCACAAAGCCGGACTTTTTGCACTTTGACGCATAATCCACAGGTGTTCTGCGCCCTCATCCGGTTCGTCTGACGCCCGATTGACTTCCGTGCCCGACCATCGCGTCACCACGGCAGGCAAATCCCGTCGTGGCGAGTTGAACGCTTCAAGAGGAGCGGCCGGGCGGGCCAGGGCGCCGCGCTGGATCGGCAACTTGAACCCCTGGCCGGCCGGCTGCACTCTGGCCCGGCGATGAACGAATGAGAGAGAGGCTTTGAACATGTCCACCCCCATCGATCCGGCCCTGCGCACGGAACTGGAGGCGGCTGCCTTCCGCCGTCTCGTCTCGCATTTCCGCAAGCGCACGGACGTGCAGAATATCGACCTGATGACGCTGGCCGGCTTCTGCCGCAACTGCCTTTCCGACTGGTACCGGGAAGCGGCGGAGGAGCGCGGCCTCGGCCTGAGCAAGGAGGAGGCGCGCGAAATCGTCTACGGCATGCCCTATTCCGAATGGAAGGCGAAGTACCAGAAGGAGGCGACGCCCGAACAGGTGGCCGCCTTCGAGGCCGCGCAGAAGGCGGGGGACTGACAGGCGCTCCCCCGCCGGAAAATCGTTACGGCCCGTAACGGTGCAGATCCGGCCCCTGCTCGCGCAGCCAGCCTTCGTGGCGCTCCGTGTCCGGAGCGAGGCGGCGCAGCAGCGCCTGAAAGCGCGGGCCGTGATTCATGTATTTCAAATGCGCCGTCTCATGGGCGGCCACATAGTCGAGCACGCCGGGCGGCGCCAGAATCAGCCGCCAGCTGAAGGACAGCGCCCCTTCCTGCGAGCAGGAGCCCCAGCGGCTTTTCGTGTCCCGCACCGTAATCCGGGACGGGCGCTCGCCGATGGCGGCCGCGTGCAGCCATACCCGCGCGCACAGGTCGATACGCGCCTCACGCCTGAGCCAGTCGGCGACGCGCCGCTCGACATGCTTCGCGCCGCCGGAAACACACAACGCGCCCGTTTCCGCGTTCAGCCACACGCCCCGGCGCGCCTCCGGCCGGTGGCGGATGACCGTAGGC
>JBKHIN010000422.1:0-2666 GCA_046538635.1 Alphaproteobacteria bacterium | reverse complement strand
TTTGAGGCTGGTGCGGCTGCGGACGGCGAACAGGTGTACGAGAATGTCCCGGTAGGCGTCGTCATCGAGGCCAAGCTGCTTCTTCGCCACCTCGATCTTGCCATAGAGGCCGCGCCGGCGCGTGTCGATTTTCATTCTGCAAGTCATCTCATGAAATCCCGTGGTGCACGATCCAGAAGTAGAAAAACTCGGGAGGCGGATCGCCGTTGCGCTCGCAAAGGCCCATCCAGGCCCCTATCATTTCCCGCGCTTGCCGCTCCGTGAGCAAATCGTCCAGTTCGAGCAGGCCCCTGTGCCGGTCGCACAGCTTCACGGCCTGATGGCGCTCGATCTCGCGCGGATAACCCGAAAGATCGAAATGCCGCGGACGGCACGCGATCGAGACCGACCAGCGCGCCGTCCCCGTGCAAAGCCCGGCGGAGCAGATCATGCGGCGGCGAGCGTGTCCGAACCGGCCATCGACCGCACGAGCTGGAGCGTGGCCCGCCGCACCTCCGGGCTTAAACGCATGTAGCAGCGCGTCAGCTCGATGGTGTCGCGGTTGACCGGCAACGGCGCCGGTTCGCCCGGCGCCTCCGTCCCTTCCATTTCCTCGAAGAAATAGCCTGGCGGTGCTTCCAGCACTTTCCCGATCCTGTAGAGCTTGGAGGCGCTGATCCGGTTGGCGCCCTTTTCGTATTTCTGGATCTGCTGAAACGTCAGCCCCAGTTCCTGGGCGAGCTTCTCCTGGGACATGCCCATCAGCATGCGGCGCAGCCTGACGCGCTGCCCCACATGCGCATCGATCGGATCGATCTGCTTGGTTGTCATGTGTTTACTCCCTGACTTGGGTTAGACCGCCGCCAGATCGATGGCGACGTGCTTCCACCGCTCCCGCGGGGAACTGCGCCGGGCGAAGCGGATATACGCTTTCGTGCCCGTGATCCGTATGCTGTCGTTGATGGCCTGGACGGCCTGGCGCCAGCGATCGTCGTCGATTTCAATGCGCCGCAACTGGAACAGGGCCGCACGATTCACCTGTCCCGGCTTGTCCACGTTGAAGGCGTGATTGACCAGGGCGCGAATTTCCGACCGGCTGTCCGACGACCATTCGGCGATGCATTCGTCGATAAGTGTTTTCGCGGCCTGCAGTTCCGGACCGAACTCGATATGGTCCTGCACCTTGACCTCGACTTTCGCGCGGCCGTCGAAGCTGGTCAGCGTGATGTTGCCCTTCGCGCCGCCTCGCTTGGCGCCGTACTGCTCCGCGAGCAGATCGATGCAGGTGTGGACGTCGTCGAAAGTGTGAGCCTTGAACCGCTTTATCTGGGCGTTCAGTTCGTCGGCATAACCAAGGATCTTGCGGACCGTGTCGTCCATGAGCTGATCGGCGGGCTTGATCTGATCGACCGGGACCAGGCGGCCCTTTGCGTCCTCCATATAGCCCTCGGGGATGGCGGGTGTTGCGGAGTTCATGAGGTGTCCTCACTATCATCGGCGGCCTCGCCTTCCGCCTGCAGGTCTTCCATCAGCGCGCGGGCCGGACGCGCCAGTTCTTGCGGCGTGTTGAACATCCCTGCGTCCAGCAGGGCGCGCACGGAGGACGCCGTTTCCCTCGCGCGGTCTTCTTCCGATTGCGGCCTTGTGGCCGGCGGGTTATCCACGATTGACTTGATTTCGATCAAGCGGCTGAGCGTCAGCTGCCGCTCCCGCCAGAGCGGTTCGATATAGGCGTTAAGCTCGGCGGGCGCGGGGAAAGTTTCCCTTTCAAGCATCGCCCGGTCAGCCGCCTGCTGCCAGATGTCGGCCGGGATGTCCCGGAACAGCCGGATGAACTGCCGATCCCGGATTTCCGCCGCCGCGCCGCCCGCCGGGGCCGTCAGGGTCACGGCCATGATATTGAGCGTGTAGCGGATGAAAATTTCCGGCGCGGGCTCCATCGCCCGTTCGTACATCTCCGCTGCCTGCCGAATTTCGTCCGCGAGCGGCGCAATGTCCGCATATTGGGGGCGCCGCCAGTACTCCCCGCTGCCGATCAGCGAGGCCAACCGGTCTGGCAGGCTCGGAGCAGTCACCGGCGCGGCGGGTGCATCCGCCGTGCACACTGGACGGGACGGGAATTTCAGGACCTTCGCGCTCATGAGTCCCTCACCCCGCCGTCTTGAAATCTTCCGGGGACAGCCGCGCCCAGGCCATGCGGATATGCTCATCCGTCCGTTCCACGCCCTGGCCGGAAGCAATCAGCGTGGCCAGCTTCAGGCATTTCGTCATGCCCCTGAGCGCCGACGGCTTGCGGGCGATCAGCTTCAGGAGCTTTTCCTCCTCCTTGGTTTTCACGCCCCACGCATCGATCAGCATGTGGATGTCCTGAGCTTGCGGATTGGACCGGGTCATCCGCATCCCGATCCGGCTGAAAAGCTGGGCGAATTTCGGCTTCCGCCCGCCGCCCTCGATCCGGGCATAGACTTCCTCGTTCCCGATCAGCGCCAGACCGACTGCGTATTTGTCCGGAAAGGCGCGCAACTGTTCGAGCGCCGCCGTGGACAGGTGCTGCGCCTCGTCCACGATGATCAGCCCGCCGGTTCCGCGCGCCTTCGCGCCAATGGCGCGGGAGAGCTTCGCCGCCGACAACTCGCCCACGCGCATGACATCGCACAGTTCCGTCAGCACGCCATGCACGCTAGACG
>JBKHIN010000144.1:0-7200 GCA_046538635.1 Alphaproteobacteria bacterium | reverse complement strand
GGAAGGGTTAGTCTGCGCATAATCGCGTTTGTACCCCGACCATGGAGGCCCCGATGGACTTTGAGCACAGCCCGCGCGCCAAGGAAATGATCGAACGCGTCCAGGCCTTCATGGACGCGCACATCTATCCCAACGAAGAGACCTATTACCGCCAGATGGAAGCGTTCGGCACCGACCGCTGGCAGGTGCCCGCCATTCTGGACGAACTCAAGGCGAAGGCCCGCGAGGCGGGCCTGTGGAACCTTTTTCTGCCCGAAAGCGAATACGGGGCGGGGCTGTCCAATCTCGACTATGCTCCGCTTTCGGAGATTATGGGGCGGGTGGGTTTCGCCTCCGAGGTCTTCAACTGCTCGGCGCCCGATACCGGTAATATGGAAGTGCTGGTGCGTTACGGCACGGAGGAGCAGAAGCAGAAATGGCTGACGCCGCTTCTCAATGGCGAGATCCGCTCCGCCTTCCTGATGACCGAGCCGGAGGTGGCTTCCTCCGACGCCACCAACATCCGCACCCGCATCGAACGGGACGGCGATGAATATGTGATCAACGGCCGCAAATGGTGGTCGTCCGGCCTCGGCGACCCGCGCTGCAAGATCTGCATCGTCATGGGCAAGACGGATCCGAACGCCGATGTCTACCGTCAGCAGTCGATGATCCTGGTGCCCACCGGCACGCCGGGGATGAAAAGCACCCGCATGCTGCCCGTCTTCGGTTATGACGACGCGCCGCACGGCCATGCCGAGGTGGTTCTGGAGAACGTGCGCGTGCCCGCCTCCAACATGCTCCTAGGCGAAGGGCGCGGATTCGAGATCGCGCAGGGCCGGCTGGGCCCCGGGCGTATTCACCATTGCATGCGCACCATCGGCGTCGCCGAACGGGCGCTGGAGCAGATGTGCGAGCGGCTGCTCACCCGCGAGGCCTTCGGCAAGAAGATCGCCGAACATTCCGTGTGGGAACAGCGCCTCGGCGAGGCCCGCACCAATATCGAGATGTGCCGCCTGCTGACGCTCAAGGCCGCCTTCATGATGGACACGGTGGGCAACAAGGTCGCCCGCGGCGAGATCGCCATGATCAAGGTGGCCGCCCCGCGCGTCGCCCTGCAGGTGATCGATGACGCCATCCAGGCCCATGGCGGCGCCGGCGTGACCTCCGATTACGGCCTCGCCAAGATGTATTCGGGCATCCGCACGCTGCGGCTCGCCGACGGTCCGGACGAGGTTCACAACCGCACCATCGCGCGCATGGAACTCAAGAAGGCAAGAGCGCGGCTGGAACAGCGCGGCGGGTGAACCTGCAGGGCCGGGATGTTGCGGGGCGGCGCCTCACGCCGCTTCCTCCATCTGCCTGCGCGGCAGCCGGACGAAGACGCAGGTCCCCTTTCCCGGTTCACTCTCGATGGACAGGGCTCCGCCGTGCAGTTCGGCAAGGGACTTGACGATGGCAAGCCCCAGCCCGGTGCCTTCCTGGGCGAAGCCGTATTCCATGAACGTTCGTTCGAAGGGTGCGGTAACGCGGTCGATGTCCTCCTGCTTGATCCCGATGCCGGTGTCGCACACGGCCAGCACCGCCATCCCGTCCTCCGGGTGCGACTTGACTTCGATTCGCCCCTCGTCCGGGGTGAACTTCGCCGCATTGGAGAGGAGATTGATCAGGATGTGAGCCACCGCCTGCCTGTCCGCGAACAGATCGAGATCGGTTTCCGACACCTCGTCTTCAATCTTTATGCGCTTCTTGGCAGTCAGGGGCAAAATCTGCCGGACGCAGGAGGGCACCACCTCCCTCAGCTTGAAGCGCTCGGGGTGCAGTTCATATTTGCCCGCCTCGATTCGAGACAGATCGAGGAGATCGGAGAGAAACGAACGCAGCAGCGTGCCGCTCTCGTAGATCAGGGATGCGTATTCCGCATAGCGCCGGTCGCCGACCGGACCGAATATCTGCTCACGAATCAGTTCTGCAAATCCCAGAATAGCGTTGAGCGGCGTCCGGAGATCGTGGCTGACATTCGTCAGGAAGCGGGATTTGCTGGCGTTTGCCTCCTCCGCCTGCAGGCGCGCGTTCACCAGCTCGAATTCGAATTGTTTGCGTTCGGTGACGTCCCGGGCCGTGCAGACGAGAGCTGAATGGGTTCCAACCGGCTCCTTCAGTCTTCGTCCGGAAAGTTCCAGCCATGCCGTTCCCTCACCGGCACACTTGGCGCGTACGGTACACACCGGGTCCTCTTCTCCCGCAGCCACGTTCCGAAGGAACTTCCTGAAACGGTCGTGATAGCCTTCGATCAGCACTGTGCTGAAGTTTTCTCCTTCCAGCTTCCCCGGATCCCGGCCGAGTATCCGCCGCACGGCGGGTGAGACGAATTCAATCGTTCCGTCCGGCAGAAGCTGGCAAATGATGTCGGAGGCGCGATCGGTCAGAAGACGGTATTTTTCTTCGCTGGCTTTCAGCTCCTTGTGCACCCTGCTGATGAGCGTGACGTCCTGCGTCACCCCTGTGACTGCGACGGCCGAACCGGCCACGTCGGTTTCCACGTAACCGCGTGTCTTCACGATCTTGGTCACGCCGTTCCGGGTATGAATCCGGCAGGCGAAGGAAAACAGTTGCGGCGATTTGAGCACACGGCGGAATGTGTCCAACACATGTCTGGTGTCGGCCCGGTGCACGAGGGAAAGCGGCCAGAATCTCTTCTTTCTGGCAGCAGGCCGCTCAGCGTCGTAGCCGAACAAATTCATCATTCCGGACGAAAACTCCGGATACGGATGGTCTAACTCCACGCGCCAGACGCCGAACCCTGCGATGTTCTCGGCCATCCGGTATTGCTGCTCGAGGCGGCGGCGCCCCGTGATCTCGCGCATGAGGAAAATGAATTGCTCGGGCGTTTCCAGCCCGTCGGTGAGCGGCGTCGCCTCCAGCCAGCGCCATCGGCCGTCGGCATGGCAAATCCGGCCTATGAGAGGGGCGCTGGT
This sequence comes from Alphaproteobacteria bacterium, assembly GCA_046538635.1. GTDB lineage: Bacteria > Pseudomonadota > Alphaproteobacteria > JAJFIK01 > JAJFIK01 > JBKHIN01. The sequence continues at coordinate 4,243 of JBKHIN010000144.1, read as the reverse complement.
CCCTTCCTCGTTCCGCCTCGCCATGAGCTTGTAAAGCTGGTGAAGATCGTCCTGGTGCACCCATCTGGTAACGTGGGTGCCGACGATTTCCCCCGGCCGGTAGCCGGTGAGCCGCCGGGAGGCGGGGCTGACATAGCGGATCCGGCCCAGCCGGTCGAGAATGACGACGGCGTCCGGATGGGTTCTGGTGGCGGCGATGAAGAGCGCATCCGGCGATGCGGCAGGGTCCTCGTAACGATCCGTGTGCGCATTCATGTATCAACGCCGATATGGCCGGGCTAGTACCACCAGCCGGCAGCACATCCGAAGGCGGCACCGAGGCGCACAAACTGACAAACGGGCCTTAAGGAAGGCTTGACGGCAGGCCGCCGCCGGCCTTCGGGGCGGCGGTGCGCAAGGACGCCCGCCTCCGGAAACGGCGCCGTTTCCGGAGGCGGTGCGGAGCGTGAACGCATCAGGGCCCCTTGTAGACCCGGCCTTCCTTCATCACGAAACGGACAGTCTTGAGCCGGGCAATGTCCTTTGCGGGGTCCCCCTCGACCGCGATGATATCCGCGGACTTGCCCTTCTCGATGGTGCCGATCAGGGCGCTCTGGCCCAGATGTTCGGCCGCCACCACGGTCGCGGCGTGAATGGCCTCCATCGGCGTCATGCCCGCTTCGATCATGTAGATGAACTCCTGCGCATTCATGCCGTGCGCGCTGACGCCGGTGTCGGTGCCGAAGGCCACCTTCACCCCGCCCCTGCGGGCGATGCGCAGCATGTTCACCATGCGCGGGCCCACCTCAAGCGCCTTCTTGCGGACGGGGGGCGTGAAGAAATCCTTCTCCCGCGCATAGTTTTCCACGGTCTTTCCGGCCAGAACCGTGGGCACGAGATAAGCGCCCGTGCGCTTGAACAGGGTCACCGTATCGCGGTCGAGATAGGTGCCGTGCTCGATGGAATCGACGCCCGCCCTCAGGGCCGCCTCGAGGCCCTTCTTGCCGTGGGCGTGCGCCGTGACCTTGCGCCCCAGTGAATGCGCCGTCTCGACGATGGCCTTGAGCTCGTCGTCGAAGAACTGCTGTTCCGTGCCCGCCGCCGTATTGCTGAGCACGCCGCCCGTGGCGGTGATCTTGATATGGTCGGCGCCGTTCTTCACCCGCTCGCGCACGGCCCGGCGGCAGTCGTCAACGCCGTTGCAGGCGGCGGGCGTGGCGAGCGCCTTCAGCACTTCCTCGCGATAACCATGAATGCCGGCATGACCGCCCGTGGGCGTGATGGTCCGGCCCGAGGCATAGAGGCGCGGCCCCGGAATGCGCCCGGCGTTGATGGCGTCGCGAAGCGCGAAGATGCCGCTCTCGGAGCGCGCGCCCACGTCGCGCACCGTGGTGAACCCTGCCTCGAGCGTAAGTTTGGCGTAATAGGCGCCCCACAGCGCCCAGTCCGAGTCGGATCGGACCACCGTTTGCAGACGCGTCTTCGGCCCCAGTTCCGACTGGATATGCACATGGCTGTCGATCAGTCCGGGGAGCACATATCTGTCGCTGAGGTCGATGATGCGGGCGGCGTCCTCGACCGCCTCCTTCTTCACCAGCCCTGAGCGCACTTCGGCGATCTTGCCCTCACGGACGATGATGCTCGCGTTCTTTTTGGGCGCCTCGCCCGGCACGTCAAGAAGCGTGCCCGCATGGATGATAACGGTTTCCGCCGCCGCAGGCAGCGCCGCAAAGAAAAGGGCCAGCGCCGCCACGGCAGCGGCCGCCCGTGCACTCATGTTCCGCAACATTATTACTTCCCCTACTGACTGTACTGGCTACATGGCCGGCGCGCCGGCGCGGCGGGCGAAATCCCACGCCGCCTGTGCCAGCGGACGGACGGCGGCTTCCATTTCCGCCGCGCGCTCGTTCGACGCCGTACCGTCCCGCACCCGGCCCACGATACCCTGAAGAATGCCCGCCAGGCGGAAGAAATTATAGGCCATGAAATAGTCCAGGTCCGGAATGCCGTCGCGGCCGGTGCGCCGGCAATAGGCGGCCACATATTCATCCATCGTGGGAATGCCCAGCGCCTCCACATCCACCCCCATCAGCGAGCCGCCCGTGTCGTCGCGGGCCGGCATCAGCCATTGCATGAGGTGATAGGTGAAATCCCCCAGCGGATGGCCGAGGGTGGAAAGCTCCCAGTCGAGCACCGCCAGCACCTTGGGCTCGGCGGGATGGAAGATCATGTTGTCCAGCCGGTAGTCGCCGTGGACGATGGTGGTGGTGTCATCCTCCGGGATATGCTCCGGCAGCCATTCGATCAGCGCCTCCATCTCCGGAATGTGCTCGGTCTCGGACGCCTTGTACTGCTTGGTCCAGCGCGAAATCTGGCGGGCGAAATAGTTGCCCGGCTTGCCGAAATCGCTCAAGCCGATGGCCTCGTAGTCGATCGTGTGCAGATGGGCCAGCGTTTCGTTCATGGCGTCATAGATGCGCCAGCGTTCGTCTTTCTCAAGTTCCGGCAGGGTGGCCGTCCAGAAGATCCGTCCCTCGACGAAATCCATGATGTAGAACATGGTGCCGATGACGTCTTCATCCTCACACAGAACATGAGAGCGCGGCACGGGAAAGCCGGTCTGGCCCAGGGCCGTGATGACGCGGTATTCCCGGTCCACCATATGCGCCGACTTGAGCAGCTTGCCCGGCGGCTTGCGGCGCAGCACATAGGTTTTCTTGGGCGTGATGAGTTGATAGGTGGGATTGGATTGGCCGCCCTTGAACTGGCGTACCTCCAGCGGCCCTTCATAGCCCTCCACATGGGCCTGCATGTATTCGTGCAGTCGGTTCACGTCGAACCTGTGGGCTTCGGCGACCTCCCGCGTGCCCGAGAACATTTCCTGGCGCGATGGCATTTAGAGCCTCCCTTGCTCCAGTAATCGGGGATCAGTAATCAGTGATCAGAAAGCGGAGAAGTGAAATTCCGGGCCTCATGCTCACCTTGTTTTCTCCCTCTTCTGATTACTGATCCCTGATCCCTGATCCCTGACGACTGACCGCCCGCCAGCCGATGTCGCGCCGGCAGAAGCCGCCCGGCCATTCGATGCGGTCCACGGCCGCATAGGCACGCCTTTGCGCTTCCGCCACGTCAGCGCCCAGCGCCGTGACATTGAGCACCCGCCCGCCGGTGGCGACCAGTCCGCTGTCCCACCGCGCCGTGCCCGCATGAAAGATTTGCACGCCGGGCAGGTTCTCCGCAACGGTCAGCGGGCCGATGGCGCTGCCCTTCTCATACGAGCCCGGATAGCCCTTCGCCGCCATCACCACGGTCAGGGCGGTCTCGCCCGCCCATTCGGGCGGCGGACACTCGCCCAGACGGCCCTCGGCGGCGGCCAGGCACAGGGCCGCGAAGTCGCTTTTCAGGCGCGGCAGCACCACCTGCGCCTCCGGGTCGCCGAAACGGACATTGTATTCGATCAGCTTCGGCCCCTCATCGGTAATCATCAGCCCGGCATAGAGAAAACCGCGATAGGGCTCACCCCGCGCCTTCATGGCGGAAAGCGTGGGGCGGATGATCCGCTCCATGACGGTCTCGCACATCTCCGGCGTCATCACGGGCGCGGGGGAATAGGCGCCCATGCCGCCCGTATTGGGGCCCGTGTCGCCCTCGCCCGCGCGCTTGTGATCCTGCGCTGTCCCTAAGGGTACCACCGCCTCGCCGTCCGTGAGTACGAAGAAGCTGGCCTCCTCGCCCTCCAGCCATTCCTCGAGCACGACCTCCTGCCCCGCCGCGCCGAAGCGCCCGGCGAACATTTCATCGATGGCGGCTTCGGCCTCGCCTTGCGTTTGCGCCATGACCACGCCCTTGCCCGCCGCAAGCCCGTCGGCCTTGACCACGATGGGCGCGCCCTGCTCCGCCACATGAGCGCGGGCCTCGGCGGCGTCCGAAAATCGGGCATAGCGGGCGGTTGGGATGCCGTGCTCCCTGCACAGGTCCTTCATGTAGCCCTTGGAGCCTTCGAGCCGCGCGGCCGCCGCGGATGGCCCCAGCACGGCGAGGCCCGCCTCGGCCAGCCGGTCCGCAAGGCCCGCGATCAGCGGCGCTTCCGGGCCGACCACGACCAGGTCCGGCCCCTCGCGCTGCGCCAGGTCCACGAGCCCGTCCGCGTCTTCCGCCTTGACCGGGAAACACGCCGCCTCCGCCTCGATGCCGCCATTGCCGGGAGCGCACAGTAGGCGCGGGGCTTGCGGACTGCGCTTGAGCGCGCGCACCAGCGCATGCT
>JBKHIN010000421.1:0-2673 GCA_046538635.1 Alphaproteobacteria bacterium | reverse complement strand
GCGATGCGGCCTTCGCCTTCAAGCGCGCCGGGCGGCCCGGCTGGACGGCGCTGGCCGATTACGCCCGCGCCGAGGCGGCGCTGGCCCGGGGCGCGGACCACGACGCGGAAGCCGCCATCGAAGAGGCGTTCGAGGCCACGGGCGGACGTTCCGGCGTGCCCCTGCCGGTGCTGCTGATGCGCAGCCTGTTTCTGGCCGGGCACGGCAAGCGGGACGCGGCAAGCGCCGTGCTGACCGATTACTGGCCGCAGGATCTGCCCCCGCCCGGCAGGAGGGAGGTGAAAGCGTGGCTCGACTCCCTGCCCGGCAAGATCGGCCACGGCGAGCGCTGGCTGGACGAGGTGATCGGGCCACTCAGTCGCGGAAATTGACGAATTGCAGCGGCTGCTCGATGTCCAGATCCTTGACGAACTGGATGACCTCCTGAAGGTCGTCGCGCTTCTTGCCCGTGACGCGTAACTCGTCGCCCTGGATCGCCGTCTGCACCTTCATCTTGGTGCCCTTGATTTCCTTGACGATGCGCTTGGCGAGGTCCTGCTCGATGCCCTGGCGGACCTTGACCGTCTGGCGCACGGACTGGCCGGCGGCCGGTTCGGGCTCCTGATAGTCGAGCGCGCCGGGCTCGATCTTGCGCCGCGCCAGATGGCCCTGGAGCAGTTCGTGCATCTGCCTGAGCTTCAGGTCGTCGTCGGCGCGGATGGTCAGCACACCATCCTTGTGCTCGATCGTGCTGGACGACCCCTTGAAATCATAGCGCGTGGAAATTTCGCGCAGCATGTTCTGCACGGCGTTGTCGACCTCCGAAAGGTCGGTTTTCGAAACGATGTCGAAGGACGGCATTTTCGCTTCCTCCCGTTCTGGCTGTGCCCGCTCCGTGCCGCACAGTACGCCCCCGGCGCGGAAACTCAAGCCGAAGGCCGGATTTTCTGCGTGACGGCCGGCCGCGCGGCTCGAAGGCGGCCGGGGAGCGGCAACGCGCCGCGCCGGCCTTCCGTACACGCCCGTTACGCGCACGAAACATCCGCAAGGGATGGAACGCGTGCCATGGCGGAACAGGATTGCGGCGCAATTCCTCCTTATACGCCTCTTGCAATACATGCTCCGCTGCGTCACTCTGAGTCCGTGTGATTCGCTTTTGGCATCGCGGACGGGAGCTTCCTGGAACTCGCCTTCCGCATTGTGGTCTGATGGATTATTTTTCCTGGCGATTAAGCTTTGTTAAGCAATCGCTCCTATCGTCTGCTGGGTTAACCTTGACCTGAGCGAAATGTGCGGGAGTGCTCCGCCCGCCCAAGAGGATGCCAATGCGAGTTCTTCTGATCGAAGACGATAGCGCCACAGCACAAAGTATCGAGTTGATGCTCAGCTCCGACGGCTTCAATGTCTACACCACGGACCTGGGCGAGGAGGGCGTGGATCTGGGCAAGATTTACGACTACGACATCATCCTTCTCGACCTGAACCTGCCGGACATGAGCGGCTTCGACGTTCTCAAAACCCTGCGGCTGGCGAAAATCAGCACGCCAATTCTCATCCTGTCGGGGCTGGCGGGAATCGAGAACAAGGTGCGCGGGCTTGGTTTCGGCGCTGACGATTACATGACCAAGCCGTTCCACCGCGACGAACTGGTCGCGCGGATACACGCCATTGTCCGCCGTTCCAAGGGCCATTCCCAGTCGGTCATCCAGACCGGCAAGCTGACCGTGAACCTGGACACCAAGACGGTGGAGGTGGACGGCCAGCGCGTGCATCTGACCGGCAAGGAATACCAGATGCTGGAACTGCTCTCCCTGCGCAAGGGCACGACCCTGACCAAGGAGATGTTCCTGAACCATCTCTATGGCGGCATGGACGAGCCGGAACTGAAGATCATCGACGTGTTCATCTGCAAGCTGCGCAAGAAGCTGGCGGCCGCCACCGAGGGCGAGCATTACATCGAAACCGTCTGGGGCCGCGGCTACGTGCTGCGCGATCCTGTCGAGGAAAAAGCCGCCTGACAGCGCGCACGATCGGGGGCGTCCCGGCGGGGCGCCTCTTCTTTTTGTTTTCCGGGCTTCCGGGCTTCCCCGAAAGCCGGCGAGGGCATTCGTCCGTGAATTCATGCTATAGTAAACATTCAGGCTCGCCTCGACCGTGAAGGGACGGGCGAATGATGGATTTGAGGCCGTTTGCGCCGGCCGTCATACTCGCCGTGCTCGCAATGCTGGGTACGGTGACCAATACCGATGCAGCCCGGAAAACCTGGGCCCAGGAATGCAATGAAAAGCCCCGCGACCAGCGGGACAGATGCTGCACCACCAAGACCCTCGACTGTTACGCTGCCTGCTTCGAGCAGTTCGGGCGGGACGGCTATCGAAGCGATCAATGCCTTCGCCTCTGCAAAAGCGAAAGCGAGGTCTGCCACAAGTCCATCGACAAGACCTCGATCCCGGGCCGTTCCGGAACGGCGACGCAGGCCCCCAAATTCAATCGGTCACAAGTCTGCTGCAGAACCGGCCGGCGCCATGCGCGGATGAGCGCGCGCGACTGCCGGGCGCGGAGGGGCCGTTCCGTCGCGGAGCGGTTTTGCCGCAAGAGCACCCGGCGCCGGGATCACCGGACGCCACAAAAGGAGGCCGCCATTTGCTGTAAACGGGGCGCCCGCACCTGGTTGACCACAAAACGCAATTGCCG
>JBKHIN010000420.1:0-2676 GCA_046538635.1 Alphaproteobacteria bacterium | reverse complement strand
AGGACACCGGCGAAACGCCATAGCCGCTGACGGAGGCGGCCGTATTTCTATTTCGGCTTGGCGTTTGCGGCGGATGAGGGTTGCTCACTACCCGCCCGCATGCGGCCCGGGCTCATCTTGCCCAGATCGTTGCCGGAGGATTTCGCGCGGCCGTTCCCGGCGTCCGCCGCGGCCCGTTCCCCTGTCGCGTCCGGCTTGAACCGGGCGGCAGGAGAAGCCTGCGCCCCGGGAGATTGCGGCCGGTTTTCCTCCTTTGCGCCTTCGGCTGAGCGTTCGGCTGGCGCGGCCGCGGGCGCATTCCCGGGTTCGGATGCTTCCTCTCCGCCGTCGTCCGCGCTCTCTTCATGGTCCGGCGCAGGCGCCGATTCCATGCGTGCCACGCTTTCCGCGGCCGGCTTTCCGGACTTGCGTCCGAGCGGGTCCTGCGAATGGCGGCAGTTACCCTCGAACAGGGCACCCGTTTCCACGGCGAGCGCCGCATGCAGGATATCGCCCTGGACGCGCGCGCCGGAACACAGTTGAACCTTTTCAGCCTTGATGCTGCCCTGGACGATGCCGCGCACGATGACTTCCTCGGCCAGGACCTCTCCGTTGATCGTGGCCTTTTCCCCCACGGTCAGCGACTCGGCGACGATGTCGCCCTCCACCTTGCCGTCCACCTGGATATCGCCGCCTGCCGTGATGGCGCCGACGATGGTCATGTCGGCGCTGACGATGGAAGGCGCTGAACGTGGCGTCTTTCTGGCCATGGGTGCGGCCTGGGGCATGGACGGCTCCCGCTGTCCCGGTTCTTTAGCTTTTGTGAACATATCTGCCAGCCTCGATAAAATTGATCGGGTCACGAATCTTTTTGTCGAACCATACTTCGTAGTGAAGGTGCGGCGCCGTGCTGCGCCCGGAACTGCCCAGCTTGCCCACCGGTTGACGCGCTTTCACCGTCTGGCCCCGCTTGACGAGGATTCGGTGCAAATGGCCATAACGCGTCTTGAAACCGTGGCCGTGATCGATCTCGACCAGACGGCCGTAGGCGCCCCGGCGCCCCGCATAGCTCACGACCCCGTCGGCAGTGGCCAGGACCTGGGCGGCGAAGGGGCCGCCGAAATCGAGCCCGCCATGGAAGGCGGCCCGGCGGGTGAACGGATCGCGGCGCGGGCCGAAGGGGCTGGTGATGCGGTAGATGTCCAGCGGCAACAGGATGGGCATATGCTCCAGCGCCTCGCTGAGGGCGGTCAGCCGTTCCATCTTGTTTTGAATGCGCAGCCATTGGCGGTCGAAGGGAGAGGGGGTGCGCGACGCGTTGGCCAGCACCATTTCCGGCAGCGGCTCCAGCGGGCCGCCCTGTCCGGACTCCGTCTCCGTCTCCGTCTCCGTCTCCCGGTCCCGCTCGATCTCGGCGACGAAGCGCTCGGCGACCGAGTCCGTGTCGACGCGCGTGCGGGTGACGATCGCTTCCAGTTCCTCCAGCTTGCGCTGGGTCTCTTCCTCCAGCATCTGCACGATCTGCAATTGCTGGTGACGCATTGTCGAGGACTGCTTCATCATCTCGGTGATCTGTGCCGCGTCATTGCGCAGCATTTTGCCCACATCCCTGCGGGCGTCGGCGACCCGGTTGAAGACCTCGACCACGGTGTTGACGGGCGGCGCCTCGCGTGTCCGCGCCTCACGGGAAATACGCGGTTCCAGCTCGCGGTTCAGGACATCCACGAGAACGGCCGAACGCCGTTCCTTGTCGTTACGGATGTCCTTGCCCATGGCCGCAACCTTGACGCGAAGCTTGTTGTGCTGCTCCTGAAAGGCGGCCTGCTGTTCGATCAGTTCGTCAACCTGGCGCTGGCGCAGCCGCAGGTCCTGAAGCTCTTCCTCGAAGCGCTTGCGGGCCACGGCGAGCGCGCCGTGCAGATTGTCGACGGACCCGCGCAGGTCGGCGATCCGGGCCTCGTAGGCCTGCACCATCGTCCGGTAATTGCGATCCCGCTCGGCGATGATCTGTTCCTTGAAGATCACGTTCACCGAGGCGTAGGCGACCCACGCCAGGAACATCAGTGCAAGCAGCACGAACATCATCTGGGTCGGCGCCGAGATGGAGATGAAATGCACCTGACCGTGGCTGCGATGGTAGATCTGCCGCTCGGGAAAGATCCTCTCGATCAGACCTCCCGCGGCGCCCAAAGGACCAGTAGCCATCGGACTCCCTACACCAGACATTCCCCTTACGGCGGCCATTCCAACGGATCGGGAGCGCAATGACAAGATGCAATCGTCGGTAACGCGCTGGATTTTTGACCTTTTCGGCGATCGCCCTCAACCGGAAAGGGGCTCGTAAAAGTCCGGCAGAAGGCCGGCATGGCGGCGGGCGGCGTGATTGAACGGCGGTTTCAGCTTCCCCCTGAAATGGCCCCGGATACACGCGTGAAAGGCGGTGCGCGGCTCGGCGCCCCGCTCATGGGCCACATGGGCGAACCAGCGCATGCCCACCGAAACATGGCCGATTTCGTCCTCGTAAATGCGCCGCAGGATATCCGCGCTCGCCGCGTCGCCGGCGCCGCGCAGGCGTCCGATCATGCCGGGGCTGCCGTCCAGGCCGCGCGCCTCCAGCACCAGGGGCACCACCGCCAGCCGGGCCAGCGCGTCATGCGCCGTGTCGGCGGCGGCCTGCCAAAGCCCGTCATGGGCGTC
>JBKHIN010000143.1:0-7215 GCA_046538635.1 Alphaproteobacteria bacterium | reverse complement strand
CCCGGCAATCCATGTGGGCGTCGCAATCAACATCAGGGGGGGCGGGTTGATCGCGCCGGCCATTCTCAATACGGACCGCTTGAATCTCGATGAGCTGATGATGCGCATGCGCGATCTGGTCATGCGGGTTCGGGCGGGAACCTTGCGCAGCTCGGAGCTTTCACAGCCGACCGTTACGGTGTCGAGCCTCGGCGAGCGGGGCGTGGAAACGCTCTACGGTGTCATTTACCCGCCGCAGGTCGCGATTATCGGATTCGGGACGATGTCGGAACGGCCCTGGGCCGTGGACGGCGCTCTCACCGTTCGGCCCGTTGTCAACATCACCCTGTCGGCCGATCACCGGGTAAGCGACGGGCACAGGGGAGCGTTGTTTCTCCGATTCATCGATAAACTTCTTCAGGAGCCGGAGGAACTTGCAAAATGACCCGCGAAGAAATCAAGGCGGCTGTTCTGGAGGAAATCGCCAATATCGCGCCCGAGGCCGATCTCGCGAATCTCGATCCCGCGGACGACATTCGCGATGTCCTCGATATGGATTCCATGGACGTCATGAACCTGGTGATAGCCCTTCACAAGCGGCTTCATGTCGACATTCCTGACGCGGATGCCGCCCGTTTCGTAACCGTTGACGGCGCCGTCGGCCATCTGTCGGCAAGACTGGCCTGACCAGTGAGGCGCCGCTCTGACGCAATCATGGATCCATCGCTCGCGGACCGCAGAGGTTTGGTAGCGGAGCTTCTCCGCGCAAACCGTTTCATTGGCAGGCGGCGTGGTCAGAGGCGGGTGCATAGCGGCGCGCAGAGGGATGGCGTTGCTCAGATCGGGATTTCGAGCGAGTTATAACAAAAGTGGTTGCGGGGGCAGGATTTGAACCTGCGACCTTCAGGTTATGAGGCTGCAAGACGCGGATGATTGATTGCTCCGCATACAATCCAAATACATAAGTGGTTGATTATACTAACCTTTCTCAAACGGGATTGAACCGGACCGAACCTGCGCTCTTCAGGTTTTTTGCCGGATTGAAGTTCACCCCCCAGTGAAGAACCCCGCCGCGAATTCGGTCGCCAACACCAGTACGGATTATCAGACTGTGCAAAAAACATTTGCGCCAAGTCGGATTCAACGCTCGCCCTGCGTCCTTCGATTAAGGAACACACCATGCCCCGACCGAGCACCAAAACCGATGCAGGAACGAGGCTACTGGACGCCACACAAGCTTAGCAAAGATTGCTGCAGATCGCCTCGATCATCTGCGCCGTTACGCCAATATTCTGTTTGGCGTACGAACAGACCAGGCAACATCTGACCGAGGGAGGATGAAATGAGAAAGATCAGGATCATCGAGCATATCTCGCTGGACGGCGTGATCCAGGCTCCCGGCGGGCCGGACGAGGACAGAGATGGTGATTTCGAACATGGCGGCTGGATCGTGCCGCATTCCGACCCGGCCGTGGGCGAGGCCATCGGCGCGGGGCACGGCACGGCTTTCGACCTGCTGCTGGGCCGCCGGACCTACGATATCTGGAGCGGCTATTGGCCGAAAGCCGGGAGCGGTCCGATGGCGGACAGTATGAACGCGGCGACGAAATATGTCGCGACCCGCAGGCCGGACAGTCTGGGATGGGGACCGGTGGAGGACCTTGGACCGGACATCGCCGAAGGCGTTCGCCGCATCAAGACGAAGGACGGACCGGACCTGATCGTCTGGGGCAGCTCGACGCTGACACCGGTGCTGCTCGAACACGGGCTTGCCGACGAAGTCTTGCTGTTCGTCTATCCGGTCCTGTTGGGCACGGGCAAGCGTTTCTTTGCGGATGGAACTCCGCCACGCGAACTCGCGCTGGTCAGCACGAAAGCCGCGGTCTCGGGCGTCATCATCAGCACCTACAGGCCGAGCGGACTCTTGCGCACCGGCTCCTTCGACGACGCGGCGTGAGGGAAGATCATGGTCCCGAGGTAGCAAAGACCTGAGACGCAAAGGAAAAAGGGAGAATGGATATGACCGACCTCGTTACCTGCCTGTGGTTTGACCACGGCGAAGCAAGCAAGGCGGCCGAGTTCTATGCCGCTACTTTTCCCGACAGCCATGTCGGCCGCAAGAATGCAGCCGCCGCCGATTATCCGGGTGGCCGGGAAGGCAATGAACTGACCGTCGAGTTCACCGTGCTCGGCCGGAAGTTTCTGGGTCTCAACGGCGGCCCTGCCTTCACGCCGAATGAGGCCGTCAGCTTCATGGTGCTGACGGAAAACCAGGAAGAGACCGATCGCTACTGGAATGCGATTATCGAAAACGGCGGCACCGAAAGCGATTGCGGCTGGTGCAAGGACCGCTGGGGCTTTTCCTGGCAGATCACGCCGAAGTTGCTCATGGAACTGACGACCGGTGCCGACCGCGCCAGGGCCAGGCGTGCGATGGAGGCGATGATGACCATGAAGAGGATCGATATCGCAGCGCTCGAAGCCGCGGTGGCTTGAAGCGGCCCAAATGCTCACGACAAAGAGCCAGCCCCGCCTGGTGGCCGGCATTCGGCTGACGGTTCGGGCGATCTGGCGATACTTCCGCTTTCCGTGGACGGCTACGCCGTATTCCATGTGGCGACCGACTTTGATACCCAAATGCCGATCCCGTCAGCGCTGAGGAGCCGGCCGCTCATAAATGATGCTCGCTTCACCTTTGTAAGCAGTCTCCGCGCTTTTCACGAATCCGCATCGTTCAGCGACCCGTATCGAAGCCACGTTCTTCGGGCTGATAATGCAACAATAGGTCCGTGCATTGAGGGATTGAGCCGCCCAGCGGAGCCCCTCGAGGACCGCCTCGGTTGCGTAACCCCTGCCCTGCGCGGACGGCACGAGCCCCCAGCCGAATTCGGGCTTGCCGTCAAGGGAGGGCTCCATGTCACGCCGGAAATCGGCAACGCCCGCCTCGCCAATGAAGGCGCCGCTCGCTTTCTCTTCGATCGCCCAAAAGCCGTAACCGGTGAGAACCCACAGACCGGCCATGCGCCCGAACTTTGACCAGGCTTCCTCGCGCGACAGCGGCTTCCCGGTGATATAGCGGACGACTTCCGGCCGCGCCCACATCTCCGCATAAGCCGGGAAGTCCTCGACACGGCCTGCGCGCAGGATCAGTCGCTCTGTTTCAACAATCGGTACCTTGCATGCCATTACCCCCTCCTTCTTTGCAAACCGGGAGCAGCAAGCCGAATGGAGCAACCGCGAGGACCGGTGTGACGACGGGTAAAGGGGGTGGGGGCCGCCCCGCCCGCGCGGCCCTAACCCTTAGGCGAGCCTATGGCGGCCGCCGCTGCCTCCCGCAGCTCCGCTTCCGTCAGCGTGCGGACCGGCGTACGGAACGACCAGACATGACCGAACGGATCCGTCACCATGCCGAACCGGTCGCCCCAGAACCGCTCAGCCACCGGCTTGGTGACGGTGGCGCCGGCCTTTTCCGCGCGTTCCGCCCAGGCATCGGCATCGTCGACCGTGAGGTGAATGGATACCGGCGAGCCGCCCAGCGCATCGGGACCGCGTGCGTTCATCTCCGGAAGGGCATCGACCAGCATGATCGAGGAGCCGTTGATGCGGATGCAGGCATGCATGAGCCGGCCGTCGGGGCGCGGCAGCCGTACCATCTCCTCGGCGCCGAACGCCTTCTTGTAGAACTCGATGGCGTCGGCCGCTCCGTTGCAGGTGAGATGCGGCGTCACCGGATGGATGCCGTGTTCGGCGGCGTGCTCGGCAGCGGATTTTCTTTCAGCTTGTGACATGAATTTCTCCTCAGTTCAGCGCGGGCCTAGTGCCGTTACTCGAATCCAAGGACGCCGGAGCGGTGCCGGTTCCGACAGGGAAGGTCAGACTTTTCTGGATTTGCCGCCCGTGCGGCCAACGGCCCCTTTCGGCTTTCCGGCGGCCCCGTCCGCCGCCAGCCGGTCGAGGTGCATGCGGATATGGGCGGCTTCGGCGGGCGTGCGGGCCAGCGCAATGGCCTGCCCGAACGCTTCGCGCGCCTCTTTCGCGCGGCCGAGCTGCATAAGCAGGGCGCCCTTCAGGCCGAAGAAATGGAAGTACCCGGACAAGGGCGCCGCCAGCGGCTCGATCATGGCGAGTGCCGCTTCCGCCCCCTGAACCTTCGAAACGGCGACGGCCCGGTTGAGCGTAATCACAGGTGACGGGTTGATCCTCTCCAGCATGCCGTAGAGCACCTCGATTTCCGCCCAGTCCGTTTCCTCCGGCCGCGCCGCGCGGGCGTGAAGCGCGGCGATGGCCGCCTGGATCTGATAAGCGCCAGGGCGCTTGTGCCGGAAGGCCTTTTCGACCAGTGCGAGCCCTTCGCCGATCATCTCGCGGTTCCATGCGGTCCGGTCCTGGTCCTCCAGCAGCACGATCCCGCCCTCGCCGTCGAGGCGGGCGGTACTGCGCGCGTGCTGCAGGAGCATCAGCGCCAGCAGTCCCATGATCTCCGGTTCACCGGGAAAGATGCGCAGCAGGAGCCGTGCGAGCCGGATGGCCTCGTCGCACAGGGACAGACGAATATGCGCCTCGCCGCCGCTCGCCGAATAGCCTTCGTTGAACAGGAGATAGATCATGGCCGCAACGACGCCGGCGCGTTCCATGCGTTCATTCGGTCCGGGCGTCTCAAACGGCTGCGTCCCGTTCGCGATGCGGCGCTTGGCGCGGGTGATGCGCTGCTCCATCGCCCGCTCGCCCACCAGAAAGGCGCGGGCGATCTCCTTGACCGTCAGCCCGGAGACGATACGCAGCGCCAGCGCAATCTGCTGCGTCGCCGGGAGATCCGGATGGCAACAGATGAAGAGCAGGCGCAAAACGTCATCCCGGTAGTGTGCAGCGTCAAGCTGTTCGGCGCGCCCGGTCTCCACATCGTCCGTGTCGGACAGAATCTCTTCCGGCGGCAGCGCCTGCGTGCGGCTCTGCCGGCGCACCTGATCGAGGGCGGCATTGCGGCCCACCATGATCAGCCATGAGGCGGGCTCGCGCGGCGGCCCCTTTTCGGACCAGGTTCTGAGGGCCCGCAGGCAGGCCTCCTGGTAGGCTTCCTCAGCGAGGTCAAGGTCGCGGAAATACCGAAGCAGCGCACCCACGGCCTCGGGCCGGGCAGCGCTCAGCGCCGCATGTATCCAGGCCGGGTCGGTCATGCCACGCCGCGGCCCGGATGGAAAAGGTGAACCGGCCGTACCTCAAGGGCCCGGGCATCACAGGCGTTGCCGATTTCGCGCGCCGCCTCATGCGCTTCCTTCAGCGAGGCACAGTCCACCACGTAAAAGCCGAGAAGCTGTTCCTTGGTTTCCGCGAAGGGCCCGTCGAGAACGACGCGTTCGCCGCTCTGGCGAAGAGTCGTTGCGGTGGTGGTGGGCATCAGCCGCGCGACAGGGCCGAGCCTCCCCTCCGCCGCCAGCTTCTCCTGAACGCGCTCATGGCTGGCAATGAGGGCATCAAACTCGTCCTTCGGCAGCGCGCCGATGACGTCCTCGGAATCGTATATCAGGACGGCGTAGAGCATGGGCCATCTCCTTGCGGCTGCCGCTGTTCCCCAAAGGACGCCATTCGGAGCACGAATCCGACAGGGTATCTTCAGGCAGCGCCGGTTTTCGACTGAAGGCTTACATCAGCGCCCGGCCGGAAAAGCCGCAGGGGCCGCACCTCGAAGGTAACGCTCTCCCCCCGGCCGATTTCCTTTGCCAGCGCAACAGCCTCGTCGAGCGAACCGACCTCGATCACGTAGAAACCCAGTAGCTGCTCCTTGGTTTCGGCAAACGGCCCATCCGTGACGAGCGGCTCCTCGCCCATGCGAACCGTGGCCGCTGTGGCAGTGTAATCAAGCCGTGCGGCAGGCCCCAGCCGGCCTTCGCCACGCAATCGGTCCGTGATCCGGTCCCGCTTGGCGAGCACGGCCTCGTCTTCCTCTTTCGTCCAGGAAGCCACTTTCTTTTCATCGTGATAGCAGAGGAGCGCAAAAAGCATGGAGTCACCTTTCCGATAACCACACAGGACGTTCGGCAGGCGCGGTTCCCGACAGGGACAGGCCGCCCTGTGACGTCCGTACCTTCCCTGCATCCGGACAGCCGAGTTCCGGCGCCTGAACTTGGCGGCGCATCATGCGCGTGTTACGGACAAATGGAAACCGGAAGTGAAACGCGTTTCAGGGGTCTGGACCCATTAATGCCGCCTGACCCTCGCGCCACAGCGAACGCCAGTTTCTCGCCAGAATCGGTCGGTCGCAACATGTACAAGGCCACGCGCGGTGAGCGCCCGATATTGCCTCCGACTGACGGAAGCTTTGACGGGTCAGGAGTGCCGGGAGATTTCTTATGCCATGGCGAAGCTGATTTTCGGAATGAATATGTCGCTGGACGGCTATGTCGACCACCAGGCGTTTTCGCCCGGCGTCGCGCTGTTCCAACATTTCGTTGAGCAAACGCGCAACTTGACCGGCAGCATTTATGGGCGCGGCCTCTATGAGGTGATGCGTTATTGGGACGGGGATAATTGGAACCAGGACGACCCGGCGCAGACCGCCCAACTGCGCGAATTTGCGGAGGCCTGGCGCCGCCAGCCGAAATGGGTCGTGTCGCGCTCGCTCAAGTCAGTTGGCCCGAATGCAACGCTCATCGGCGATGATTTCGCAGCGGCGATACGCGGGCTGAAGGCCGATCTCAGTGGCCGCATTGATGTTGGCGGACCGAAGCTTGCGGCAAGCCTGACAAAGCTCGGTCTCATCGATGAGTATCAGATCTATCTGCGCCCCTTCGTGCTCGGCCGCGGCACCCCGTACTTCGCCGACGCGCAACCCCCGCTCCGACTTGTGGCGAGCGATCGAATTGGGGAGGACGCGATAAGATTGAGGTATGTCCCTGCCTGACGACGCCGCGCGCCCGCCGGCTCGCGCCTGACGCGCAGCGGCGGAAATCCATTCATTGCGTTGTTTGAAAAGGGGTACACGGAGAATGGTGAAACGGCGGACTTTCCTGCAGGCAGCCATGGCGTGGACCGCCCTGGGCGCGGCGCCCGGAGCCTGGGCTGCCGCCACGTTTCCCGGCCTTTCGGTCACCTCCATCGCCCCTGGCGTATGGCTGCACAAGAGCTGGAAGCGGCTCGCCAACGGCGAACCCTTCCCGTCGAACGGGCTGATCGTTTCCGGGCGGCGCCGGGCCCTGATTGTCGACACGACCTGGCCGACCGAGGACATGCGCCCCCTTC
>JBKHIN010000025.1:0-14965 GCA_046538635.1 Alphaproteobacteria bacterium | reverse complement strand
GTCGCCCCCCGTCCGGCAATATGCGGCCCGGGGCCGGGCGGGGGCGGCACGAAGGCGAGCACCGCCAGCGCCACGCACAGGCCCGCGAGGGCGAAGGTCAGCAGGAAACGCCGGGATGAAGGAGCACTCATGTGGCCTCCCTCCAGATGAAGGCGTCCACATCCATGCGGGCGCTTGCGCTGGGGGGCCGGCCGGCGCGCCCGGGTGCCGCGCGGATATGCACATTGTCCGCAATCAGCCAGGGCACTGCCGTCTCGATCCGGTAGATGATGGACAACAGCGCGCCGGGACTGGCAGTGAAATCGAGCGTCACGCGCACGCGCTCCGGCCCCTCTCCCGTCTGCGGCCGGACGCGCGTGGAGCGCAGCTTGCCGCCATTGGCCTGCACAATTGCCTTGAGCCTGTTCTCGAGCCGCGCTCCGGCCAGCGCCGGGCTCCCGGCGATCAGGAAGCCGCGCCGGCGGCCCGGGTCCGCCTGGATCTGCTCGACCTGTTTCTTGAGCGCCGGGCCGCGTGCCAGAATTTCACGGTAGGCGGCGATCTGGCGCCTTGCGTCGGCGATTGCCGCCTCCCGTGCCGCCCAGCGGTCGCTCAGCGGAAGGACGATCAGGTTCAGGAACAGGAGTACCGCAACGATCAGCAGACCCACGGCCACGAATTTTCGGGTGAATGGCGATAAGTTGTCCATCAGGGTCCGCCTCCGTCCGCCCTGGCCGAAGCGGCCCCTGCCCAGTCGAAGTAGATATTGAACCGCTCGATTCCCGTCTGCGGGTCGCGAACCACCGGAGAACCGAAGCGGACATTGGCGAATACAGGCGACCGCTCGATCAGGCCGATCAGGGAGGACGCCGACTCCGACCGGCCGGTCAGGCGGATCTCGCCGTCTTGCAGGCGGAAATCGCTGACCCACGTTCCGTCGGGCAGCAGCCGGGAAACTTCGTTCAGGATACCCATCAGCGACGGCGCCGTTGCCTTCATCTCTCGCACCGTCCGGAGACTTTGCAGCCGTTCACGCGCATCCGTGCGCAGCGCGACGACGGACGCGGCCCGGCGGCGCAGGTCGGCGAGTTCGGCGTCCAGCGCCTCAAGGCTGCTTCCCTGCCGGTAGAAGCTTAGCCCGAGGACCAGCACGGCGAGCACGGCGGCCAGCACGGCCAGTCTCCGGTTCAGCGGCGACCAGAGCGCAGGGGGTTCGTGCCGGAGATGGCCGGGCATGAGATTCAGCGCCGGATGGCCGGGGAGATCCGCGGCCGGGAACACGCCGGAGAGTTCGACTCCCAGTTCGGCCATGCGCGCGGCCAGCGCCTCCACGGTCTCCGCCTTGACCAGCACGCATTCGACCGGCAGGCGGCCCTCCGCCGCCGGGCCGGCGATCCGGTATCCCCAGTAGAACGTGCCGGGGGGCAGGGGCGCCGTGCTTTCGAGCCTCAGGCGCAATATGTCGTCCAGACGCCGTTCCGCGCCCGCCGGAAGGCTCTCGCGGCGGCGCAGAACCATGGGCTCAGGCAGGCCCAGCACCACGGGACAGTCCCTCAGGCCCGCATTCCGGAGCGCGCGCGCAATGGCCTCGCGCGCTGCTGCCGGGGTCATTTCGGCAAGGTTCAGATCGCGCAGCGGCCGGCTCTGCCCGCCGCGCAAGTCGATCAGGCGCAGGCGGTCGCCCTCCGGGATCAGGCCTGCCCGCCCGCTTTTGCCCGACAGCCAGGTCCGGACGCCGCCGGGCAGCAGGCCGGAAAGTTCCGCCATCCACCACGCCAGAAAGGCGCGGCCGTGCCGGAGCAGACCTTCCCTGCCGGAGGCGGTATTCGCCGCCGCCATATTCTTCAGCGTTGCGCCAGATTCTGTCACGCCACTCCCCTTCACCGGTCCGCACGGATCCTCCGGGTCCCAAGCGTTCCGGTGTCACAGCGGCCGGGCCGGTACTCCGGCCCGTGGCGAGAGCGCCTCCCCGTCGCTCGCCTTCGCGCCGCACCTGCATTATGCTGCGCTAACGCCTGCCTTGAAAGAGCACGGTTAATGGCCTTCCACCAGCGGAGGGTGCGGGGGACACGGTACGATGGATGCGGAGAACGCCCGGCCTGGCGAGGATTCGCACGCTCCGTCCGCAGCGGAGAACGGCGCGGTGCGATCACGGGAGTCCGTGTTCGCCGCCTTCCTCTCGCGGCTGACCGGGGCCGGCGTGCTCGATGACACGGCCCTGGAGAGGGCCCGGAACGCCGCGCAGAAGACGGGCGAACGAATCGACCTGGTGCTCACCCGCCTCGGCCTGGTGCCTGAACGGGAGGTCGCCGCCGCCTGGGCGGAGGTGCTGGACCTGCCCCTGGTCGAGGGGGCGGAGCTGACCGCCCACCCGGCTGCGCTCGAACGCTTCAACCTGAAATTCCTCAAGAAATTCAGGGTCGTGCCGCTTGCCGGGGACGACGGGCCGGCCGCCTTCGCGATGGCCGATCCACTGGACGACTATGCGGCGCAGGCGCTGGCCTATGTGCTGGACACGCCGGTGAAACGATGCGTGGCCGCCCCGGGCGAGGTGGACCGGGCGCTCCGGGCGCTGGAAGCGGAGTCCGGGACCCCGGCTCATGGTGCCGATGACTTCGGGGAGGATCCGGGGGAGGCCGACGTGGCCCGCCTGCGCGACATCGCCAGCGAGGCGCCGGTCATCAGGCTGGTGAACGAGCTTATTGCCCGCGCCGTGGAGGCCAAGGCCTCGGACATTCACGTGGAACCCTCGCCGGGCCGCCTGCGCATCCGCTTCCGCATCGACGGCATGCTGCGCGACGTGGATGCGCCGCCCGCCGGGCTGGGACCGGCCGTCGCCTCGCGCATCAAGATCATGGCGGGGCTGGACATCGCCGAGCGGCGGCGGCCGCAGGACGGGCGCGCGCGTCTCGCGGTTCAGGGCCGCGACGTGGATTTGCGCATCGCCACCACGCCCACGGTGCATGGCGAGACCATCGTGCTGCGCATTCTCGACCGCTCCCAGGTCCGGCTCGACTTCGGGGCGCTGGGCTTTTCGGGCCCCGCGCTCGAATCCTGGCGCGCAATCCTGCATCAGCCCCACGGCATTCTGCTGGTGACGGGGCCCACGGGTTCGGGCAAGACGACCACGCTCTACGCCTCGCTGCGCGAACTGAATGCGCCCGAGCGCAAGATCTTCACGGTGGAAGACCCGGTGGAATATCAGCTCGAGGGCATCAGCCAGATTCAGGTGAAGCCGGACATCGGGCTGACCTTCGCCCATGTGCTGCGCTCTGTCCTGCGTCAGGACCCGGATGTGATCATGGTGGGCGAGATCCGCGATCTGGAGACGGCCGAGATCGCCATTCAGGCCGCGCTCACCGGGCATCTCGTGCTGGCGACGCTGCATACCAACAGCGCCGCGGCGAGCATCACCCGGCTGGTGGACATGGGGATCGAGGATTACCTGATCGCCTCCACCGTTTTGGGTGTCGCCGCGCAGCGTCTGGTGCGCCGCCTGTGCCGGGAATGCGCACAACCCTATACGCTGCTGCCCGACATGACGGCCCGGCTGGGGCTCGATCCGGAAAGCGGTCCGCACACGGCGTATCGCGAAACCGGCTGCGAGGCCTGCCGGCACACCGGCTTTTCGGGCCGGACGGCGCTGGTGGAAGTGCTGCCCGTTTCCGACGCCATCCGCGAACAGGTGCTGCACGGCGCGGCCGAAGCGGCCATCGAACGCACGGCCGTCTCGGCGGGAATGCGGACGATGTTCCGGCATGGTGTTGAACTCGCGCTGGAGGGCAAGACCACCATTGACGAGGTGTTGCGGGTGACGCGCGCCACCGCCTGAGGTTGGAGCGCGTTACCGGGCAGCGAGTGGAACGGGGTGTAAACGGGCATGACGCGCTTTCGCTACTGGGCCTACACGGAAGCGGGCGAGGCCGTTCAGGGGGAGGTGGATGCGCCCGACCGTTCGGGCGCCCTCGACCGGATCGGCGGCCTGGGCCATCTGCCTTACCGGATTGAGGAGGCGGGCGCCGCCGGGGAGCCCTGGTGGCGGCGGGACCTGTTTACCCGCCATATAAGCGCGCGCCGCCTCGCCGATCTGACCCGGGAACTGGCGGCGCTGGTCTCCGCGCGCCTGGGCGTGGAGGAGGCGCTTGAAGTGATGATCGGGCAGGGTGGAGAGACAGGGGCCGGACGGGTGCTGCGCAAGGTCCGCGCCGACATTCTGGAGGGCGCCTCGCTGTCGGAAGCGCTGGCGCGCCAGCCGGAAACCTTTCCCGCTTCCTATGTCACCGCCGTGCGCGCAGGCGAGGCGAGCGGTGCGCTGGGCGAGGTCCTGGAACGGCTGGCGGCCTTCCTGGAGCGTACCGAGGCGGTGAAGGCGAAAATCCGTTCCGCGATGATTTATCCCGCCATCGTCACCTTCATGGCCGTGCTTTCGCTGGTGCTGGTGATGACCGTGGTGCTGCCCGGCTTTGCGCCGCTGTTTGAGGATGCGGGCAGCCGTCTGCCCTGGCTGACGCGCATGGTCATGGACGTATCCGGCGCCGTTCAGGCAGGCTGGCCCTACGCTTTGGGCGGCCTGGCGCTCGCTGTGCTTCTCGGGGGCCGTGTTCTCGCCCGGCCTGAAATCCGCCTTGGGGTGGACACGCGCATCCTCCGTATGCCGCTGATCGGTAGCCACGTAACCAATGCGGAGTCCGCCCGCTTCTGCCGGACCCTTTCCACGCTCTTGCTCAACGGTGTGGACCTGCCCGGAGCACTCGATCTGACCACGCAGGCGCTGCGCAACCGCCGCTTTGCCGAAGCGGGGGCGGTGCTTCGCGAGGGCGTGCGGTCGGGCCGCCCGCTGGCGCGGCTGATGGAAGAGACGGGCGTGTTCCCGGAACTCGCCGTCAAGCTGGCCGCCGTGGGCGAACGGACCGGGCGTCTCGGCGAAATGCTCGAACGGGCGGCCGGGATGTTCGAGACGGAGACCGAACGCAATGCGGAACGATTCCTGTCCATTCTGACTCCGGCAATCACCGTGTTTCTGGGCGTGGTTGTCGGCACCATTATACTGTCCGTGGTGCTGGCGGTGTTCAGCCTCAATGAGTTCGCGTTCTGAAGCCATGAACCCCACGATCCGCATATGCCCGCGCCGGGCGGGGTTTTCGCTTCTGGAAGTGCTCGCCGTGCTGACCATCATGGCGCTGGTGCTCGGCGCCGTGGCCTTCCGGGCAGGCGGCGGGCTCGAACGGGTGCGGCTCGACGCGCTGGCACGCCATGTTTCCGATGAATTGAACCGCACACGAATAGAGGCTATCCGCACCAACCGGGAGAGGGTGTTCCGCGTGGATATGGAAGCGCGCCGCTACGGCGCCGGGCGCGCAGGGCACAAGCTGCCGGAGGGCGTCGGCATACGCCTCGTAACGGCGCGCACGGAAACCTCCGTGGACGCTGCTTCTGGCGCAATCCGCTTCTTTCCCGACGGCACCTCGACGGGCGGGCGCGTGGAACTGGAACGGCAGGGGCGAGTGCGGGTCGTGCGCGTGGACTGGCTGACCGGCCATGTGCGCGTGGAGGAGGGCCGCGCCGATGGGTGAACTCAAATACCGCCACCGCGCGGGCTTCACGCTGATCGAGATTCTGGTGGCGTTCGCCATCCTTGTGCTGGCGCTGGCCGCCGTCATGCAGGGGCTGTCGGGCGGCCTGCGCATGCTCTCCGTCTCCGACGCTCATGCGGAGGCCCTGCGCATCGCCGAAAACCGTCTCGCCGAGGCAGGCCGCGCCTTCCCGCTACGGCCGGGAACGAAAACCGGGGAGGACGGCCGCTATCGCTGGCGCGTGGACATGGCGCCCCATGAGGCGGAGGACGCCGTTGCGGCACCTTCCCTGCCCGCCGCCTACGCCGTGACCGTCACGGTGCGCTGGGGCGGGGGCCGCAGCCTGAGACTTTCCACCCTGACATTCGGTCCGCCTGCCGATGAATAATCGTTCCGGATATATGCGCCATGCGCCCGCGAAAGGGGGCTTCACCCTGCTGGAAATGCTGGTGGCGATCAGCCTGCTGGCGCTCATCGCGCTGCTGGCCACGGGTTCCCTGCGTTTCGGGGTGCGTGTCTGGGAAACCGGGGAACGCGCCGGCGAGAGGACACGGGTGGCGGCGGTTCAGCGCCTGCTCTTCCAGTGGCTTCAGGAGGCGGAGCAGATGCGCATGCCGGACGGGGAGGGCGACCCGCTGCGCGGCGTCTTCGAAGGCCATTCGCGCGCCCTGCGTTTCATCGGCGTGCAGCGCGGGATCGGGCTGCCGGGCGGCTATTACCTGAACGAATTCTGGCTGCGCGAAGAGGCGGACGGCAGCCATGCGCTGGTGCTCCGGCGCCGCCTGGTGCAGCCGGTCGAGCGCGGCCTGATCGAGGCCGCGCCGGAGGCGGAGGGCGGAGAGGCGCGCGTGCTGCTGGAAGACGTGGCGGCCCTGGAGATCGCCTATTTCGGGCGCGAAACCGCGGCGGCCGAATTCGCCTGGCTTGAGAGCTGGAGAAGCCGCCTCGACCTGCCGCCGCTCGTGCGCATCCGCCTGCGCTTTCCCGAGGGCGACCGGCGGGACTGGCCGGAGCTGATCGTTCCGCTGGCGATGGCGGGATGAGGGCGCCGCCGTTCCCGGCCGTGCCCCGGGGCGCCGGGCCGCATGGCCGCCCGCTTGGTCCCCTGAGGCGAACTGTGCTAGGCTGATACACGCCAAACTGTTGCGCGTGGCGCCTTTGTTCAGGGGCGAAGATGAAAACTCCCGGTACGGAATTCCACAAGGCCCGCAGGTCCCGCAAGCCGGAACAGGGCTTTTCCCTGTTCGAACTTCTGGTCGTACTGGCCATTCTGGCGCTGATCATCGGTCTCGTGGCGCCGCGGGTGATCGGCTATCTGGGCCGCAGCAAGACGCAGACCGCCAGCATTCAGCTCGAATATATCCACGCCGCGCTGGACCTGTTCCTGCTCGACATCGGCCGCTACCCCACCGAGGAAGAGGGGTTGAAGGTACTGGTGAAGAACGAACCCGGCCTCGACGGCTGGAACGGCCCCTATCTCAAGAGCAAGACGGTGCCCGAGGACCCCTGGGGCCGCCCCTTCCGCTACCGGCTCGATGACGGCGGTCAGACCCCCGTCGTCTATTCTCTGGGTGCGGACAACCAGGAAGGCGGCGAGGGCGAAAACCGGGACATCGGGCTCAATACCGCCGGCCCCCCAACGGGATAGGGCAGCCGGTGCGCAGCCCAGGTCCGGTATCGAAGAAATCAATCATGAACCGTGCGGCCTGTTACCCGTCGTGATCCACGGTTGCGGCCCTGCTGTAAACCTTTAAAGTGGCTGAAAAGGTGGGGTTTATCGGTCAGGACCGTTGTTTTGCCGGCGCTGGCGGCGTCACGGCAATCCATCTGTTTGTGCATACGGTCAGGGGAAGGCGTAATGGCTGTCCGTGTTGCTGTCAGGGCCGCATTGCTGGCGGCCGTTCTTGTCGGCGGAAGTTGCGACGGCGCCGAAAGGGAAGGGCGGCGCGGTGAGCGTGGCCGAGACGCCGCAGGCGTGATTACCTGGCAGGTTGAGCATGAACCGGAGGTCGTGCGCGTCGAAGTTGTAGGCACGGCCCGCGCCCGCGCCAGCGCCGTGATCCAGCCGGAGACCGGCGGCGAGGTGGCGGAAGTCCTCTTTTCGGCCGGGGAATTCACGGAAGCCGGCGCCCCCCTTGTCCGGCTGGAGGACCGGGATCAACGTCTTGCCGTCCGCCTGGCGCGCGTCGCGGTTCAGGAGGCCGAACAGCTTCTCTCGCGCTATCGCCGCATCGAGGATACCGGGGCCGTTTCCGACAGCCAGATCGACGAGGCGCGCACGGCGCTGGAATCGGCGCGCATCGAACTGGAGCGCGCGGAACTGGCGCTCGAAAAACGCACCGTGAAGGCGCCGTTCGCAGGCTATCTGGGCCTGACCGAGACCGACGCCGGCGCCCGGGTGACGCCCTCCACCGCCATCACCCGGCTGGACGACCGCCGCGTATTGTTCATCGACTTTTCGCCGCCCGAGCAGGTGTTCGGCCGGATCGCGCCGGGCGATCATGTGCAGGTGACGCCCTTCGGCGGCGTTGAGGAAACCTATCAGGCCGAAGTGGTCGGGGTGGACAGCCACATCGATCCGGAACGGCGCACCTTCATCGTCCGCACAAAGATCGATAACGGGAAGGATACGCTCCGCCCCGGCATGAGCTTCCGGGTGAGCTTCAGGCTCGAAGGGAATACCTATCCGGCGGTGCCCGAAGCCGCCATCATCTGGGGCAGCCACGGCGCCTATGTCTGGGCGGTGCGCGACGGTGCCGCCCGGCAGGTCACGGTCACCATCGTGGCGCGCAGGAAGGGCCGCGTCCTGGTGCGCGGCGACATTCCCGAAGATTCACTGGTAGTCGCCGAGGGCGTCCAGAAGGTCCGTGACGGCTCGCCCGTGCGCATTGTGGAGCGCCGGAACGGGACCGCCGAATCCGGCGCTGGTCAGGAGTCCGAATGAGAACGGTCTCGGGCGATCTTCCGTCCCTTGCGGTCCGGCGGCCTCTGCTGGCCAGCGTCCTCAATCTGCTGGTCGTCATTGCAGGGCTGGCCGCCATCCTGGATATCGAAGTCCGCGAACTGCCCGACGTGGACCGTCCCGTGGTTTCCGTCAGCGCCAGCCTGCCGGGCGCGGCGCCCGAAACGATGGATGCGGAAGTCACCAGTATCCTGGAGGGGGCGGTGGCGCGCGTCTCCGGCGTGCGTGAAATCCGCTCCGCCAGTGAGGAGAACAACAGCCGTATCCGGGTCGAATTCAATCCGGGCGTGGATCTCGCCACGGCCGCGGCCGACGTGCGCGAAGCCGTCAGCCGGGTCACGCGCGAACTTCCCGACAGGGTGGAGCAGATCAGGGTGTCGAAGTCGGACGCGGACGCCCGGCCCATCATCCGGCTCGCGGTCATCGCCGGCACCTACGATGAAGAGGAACTGACGCGGCGGGTCGAAAACGACATCGCGCCCGAATTCCTGAGTATCGAAGGCGTGGCGAATGTCGATCTGTTCGCCACGCGCCAGCGGCAATTGCGCGTGGTCATCGATCCTCTCCGGCTGGCCCGCTTCGGGCTGGCCGTGAACGACGTAATCAACGCCTTGCGCCAGGCGCCGTTCGATGTGCCCGTGGGCAGTTTCCGTTCGGAGGATCAGGAACTGCTGGTGCGCGCCGAAGCGACCGCGGCGACGCCGGATCTCGTCAAGGACATCGTCATTTCCGGGGGCACCCGGATCGGCGACGTGGCGGAGGCCTATTTCGCGCCGGCCGACGCCCGGAATTTCGTGCGTCTGAACGGAGAGGCGATCATCGGGCTGGGCATCGTGCGCCAGGCGCAATCCAACACGATGGAAATATCCGAAGCCGTCCGTGACCGGATAGAGCGGCTCAATACCCGGTTCGATGATATCGAAATCGTGCTCACCTCGGACGATGCCGTTTTCATCAAGGAATCCGTGCGCGAAGTGCTGATCGCCCTTGCCCTCACGATCATGATCGTGGTGGCGACCATCTGGCTGTTCATCGGCACGTTCAAGGCGACGCTGGTTCCCAGCACGGCGATCCCCGCGGCGCTGATCGGCAGTCTGGCGGGCATCTGGCTGTGCGGCTTCTCGATCAATCTGCTGACCCTGCTGGCGCTCGTGCTCGCCACGGGATTGATCGTCGACGACGCCATCGTCGTGCTGGAAAATACGCACCGCATGCAGACAAAAGGTCTGGGCCGAAGGGCCGCAGCCGCTATCGGCGCGCGGCAGGTGTTTTTCGCCGTGGTGGCGACGACGGCAGTGCTCGTCGCCGTCTTCGTGCCCATTTCGTTTCTGCCCTCCACGGCGGGCCGCCTGTTCCGCGAATTCGGCTTTACGCTCGCCCTTGCCGTGGTCATCTCCTCCTTCGTGGCGCTGACGGTCGTCCCGGCCCTGATGGCGCGGCTCGACCTGCGCGAAGGCGGGCAGCGCACGGGGCCGCTTGCGAGCGCCGGAAGCTGGCTGGCCCGCCGTTACGAAACGGCGCTGGCCTTCGCGCTGGCCCGGCCCCTGACCATCGCGGGCGCGGCGCTGGGGGCGGCGGCGCTCGCCGTGGGCCTCTATACCCAGCTCGATCAGGAACTGGTGCCGGACGAGGACCGGGGCGTCATCTATATTTACGCGACCGGTCCGGACGGCGTGGGCCTGGACTATATGGAGCGCCAGTCGGATCAGATCGAGGCGGTTCTGCAGCCCTATCTGGACAGCGGCGAAATCCGCTCGCTCTACACCGTCATTGGCCGCTGGGACCCCAATCGCATCGGCATCACGGCACGGCTTGCGCCGTGGTCGGAACGTTCCCGCAGCCAGCAGGAGATCGTGCGCGAACTGCGCCGCCCGCTTTCCCGGATCCCGGGTTCGCGGGTCGGCGCCTTCGGGCGGGGCAGCCTCAGTATCGGCCGCGGCCGCAGCGGCCTGGAGGTGGCGCTGACGGGCAGCGAATATGGTGACATTTTCGAGGCGGCGCAGGCCCTTTCGAAGGCGATCGATACGCAGTCCGAGATTCTGTCGAATCCTGAAATCTCCTATCAGCCGACTCAGCCGCAGCTTTCCATCCGGATCGACCGGCGCCGGGCCGCCGATCTGAACATTCCCCTGGATGAACTGGCCACGACCCTGCGCGTCATGGTCGGCGGCGACGAAATCATCGACCTCAATGTGGCCGATCAGGCCATTCCCATCTTTCTGGAATCGGCGGGCGGGGCGATCACCGGCCCTTCCGATCTGCGCAATCTTTACGTCCGTACGCGGGACGGCAACCTCGTCTCGCTCACCAGCCTGACGACCATTGTCGAGGAAGGCGTGGCGGCCGAACTGGACCGGACCGAGCAACGCCGGGCCATCGAGGTGGAATCCGACATCGCGCCCGGCGTGCCCCTGGCCGACGCCGTGGCCGAGATCCGGCGGCTGGCGGAGACCACGGTTCCTCAAGACATCGACGTGCTGATGCAGGGCGAGGCGGAAACACTGGGCGAGACCTCGCAGGAACTGGCGTTGACCTACCTGTTCGCGTTCATCATCGTCTTCCTTGTACTGACCGCCCAGTTCGAGAGCCTGACCAGCCCGGTCGTCATCATACTTTCCGTGCCCTTCGCACTTGCAGCGGCGGTGTATTCCCTCTTCCTGACGGGCACGTCGCTCAACATCTTTTCCCAGATCGGCCTCATCATGCTGATCGGGCTGATGGCGAAGAACGGCGTGCTGCTCGTCGAATTCGCGGATCAATTGCGCGCGGAGGGGCGCAGCGTGCGCGACGCCGTCTATGAGGCGGCAACCATCCGCCTGCGTCCCATCATGATGACGATGGTCTCCACTGTCATGGGCGCTCTGCCGCTGGTCCTTGCCACCGGCGCCGGGGCCGAAGCGCGCACCTCCATCGGCTGGACGGTATTCGGCGGCCTGGGGCTGGCGGCCGTTTTCACGCTGTTCCTGACGCCCGTGATCTATCAGGGAGTCGCCCGGTTCAGCAAACCGCGTTCTCTACACGCCGAGGCGCTGGAACGGGAACTCGCCGAGGCGGAAGCGGCAGGCAATCTGACCGGCCGGGAGGAGCGCGAATGACGGTACGGGGCATCAAGGCCGGCGTGGCGATTTTCGGGCTCGGGCTTGCCGCCTGCACGGTGGGCCCGGACTATGCGCCGCCCGAAACGGCGGTGCCCGATGCCTACCGGACCGAATATGCTCCGAAGCCGGAAGACAGCGCTCTCTGGTGGCGCGGCTTCGAGGACGATGCCCTCAACGGGCTGGTGGAGCAGGCGCTGGAAGAGAATCTCGAGATCGGCATCGCCGTGGCGCGGCTGGCGGAGGCGCAGGCCCTGAGCGGGGCCGAACGGTCTGACCTCTTCCCGTCGCTTGATGGTGCGGTGGAAGGAAGTGCGCGCCGCGATACGTCCGGCAATGTGGACACGGAAGGGGCCGCCCTGGGTCTGTTCTCGTTTGCGCCCGACCTTTTCGGCGGCCAGCGGCGGCGTCTGGAGCGGGCGCGCGCCCTGGCCAAGGCGGCGGGCTATACGCTGGAAGACGTCCGCCGCCTGAGCGCGGCGGAAGTGGCCGAGCGCTATGTCGCGCTGCGCCGCGCCCAGGCCCGTCTCGATCTGCTGACCACCTCGCTCGACCTGCAGCGCCAGACCCTGGAGATCGTCCGTGAGCGGTACGGCGCCGGCCTTGCCGCCGACCTGGACGTCCAGCGCGCGGCGGCCGATCTGGCCCGCACGCAGTCCCAGCGCGGCACCCTGGCGACGGCCAAGGCCCGGGCGGAAAACGCCCTTGCCGTGCTGCTCGGCCGTGCCCCTGCAGACAGCATTGCTCCGCCCGCCGACGAGGAGAGCCCCATTCCCGTTTATGCGGGCGGTCCGCCCGCCGGCGTGCCTGCGGATCTTGTCCGCCAGCGCCCCGATATTCTGGCAGCCGAGGCGGAACTGGCCGCCGCGACGGCGGAAGTGGGCGTTGAAACGGCGGACCTCTATCCGTCTCTGCGCCTGCCCGGACAGGTCACGGCCAGCCTGGGCGGGGCCGAAGCAATGGCCGGGCAGGTCACCGCCTTGCTGGGCGCGACCCTGGACATTCCCCTGTTCGATGCCGGGCGCCGCCGTGCCGAGGTGGACGCCGCCGAACACCGGGTTCAGGCGGCGCTCCTGAACTACAGGCAGACCCTGCTCGACGGTTTGGGCGAGGTGGAAAATGCGCTGGCCGCCATTCAGGGCTTCGAAGAACGCCGGGCCGAGCTTCAGCGCGCGGTGGAAGCCAGCGAACAGGCGTTCAATCAGCTCAATGCGCTGTACCGGGAAGGGCTGGCCAGTTTCATCGACATTCTCGATGCCCAGCGCACACTGATCGGCAGCCGCGAAGCCTATGTGGAAGCGCAGGCCGACCTGGCATCCGCCATCATCGGCCTCTACCGCGCCCTGGGCGCTCCGACGCGCACTGACAGCTCATCCTGAAAGCCATCCGGGGAACGCCGGGCGGGGCGGATTCCATTAGTGCTACGCTTGAGCTACACTGCCCGCTGAAAGTCTCGACGGGGCGTTTGCATGACCCATTCCACCCACGCCTTCGAACCCGATCCGCGTAATGACCGTATCCTGATCGATATAAACGGCACGCTGTACCCGCGCGCCGAAGCCAAAATCTCCGTATTCGATTCCGGCTTCGTGCTGGGCGACGGGGTTTGGGAAGGTTTGCGCGTGCATGGCGGCGTGATCGCCTTTCTGGACCGGCATCTGGACCGGCTGTATGAGGGCGCGAAGACCCTTGATTTCGATATCGGCCTCACCCGCCGGGAGCTGACGGACCGGCTCTATGCCTGTCTTGACGCCAACGAGGCGCGGGACGGCGTTCACGTCCGGCTTATGGTGACGCGGGGCATCAAGGCGACGCCCTATCAGGACCCGCGCGCAACCATCCCGCCCGCGACCATCGTCATCATCCCGGAATTCAAGCAGCCCGTGCCCGAGACCGCCGCGAAGGGGCTCCGTCTTTATACGGTGCATGTGCGCCGCGGCTATCCGGACGTGCAGGACCAGAAACTGAATTCCCATTCCAAGCTCAACTGCATCATGGCCTGCATCCAGGCCGCCGGGGCGGGCGCCGACGAGGCACTGATGCTCGACCCCCACGGATTCGTCGCCACCTGCAATTCCACCCATTTCTTCATTGTGCGGAAGGGAGAACTCTGGACCTCGTCCGGTGACTTTTGTCTCGGCGGAATCACGCGCGGCCTTGTGCTCGAGATCGCCCGCGCGGACGGCATGACGGTGGCGGAGAAGAACTTTTCGCTCACGGATGTTTATGGCGCGGAGGAAGCCTTCGTCACGGGCACCTTTGCCGGGCTGACGCCGGTGAGCGAGGTGGACGGCCGCGACATTTCGGAAACGTGCGGACCCGTGACGGCCCGCCTTCAGGCCCTTTACCGGGAGCGGGTGGCGGCCGAGATCAGGCGGGGCAGGCGGTGACCATGTCGACTGTCCGGATCAACATGTGGGCAGGCCCGCGGAATATTTCGACCACCATGATGCGGGCCTTCGAGAATCGTCCCGATACGGCGGTTCTGGACGAGCCGTTTTATGCGGCCTATCTGCAGGCCAGCGGCGCCGAACATCCCATGCGCGAGGAGATTCTGGCGAGCCTGCCGCGGTCCTGGGCCGGCGTGGTGGATCTCCTCGACGGCCCGGTTCCTCATGGGCGGGACATCCGGTTTCACAAACACATCGCCTATCACATCGCGGATGCGGAACTCGATCTGGATTGGCTCCTCCGCCAGCGGACGTTCCTGCTCATCCGGGACCCGCGCGCAATGGTAGCGTCTTATGTGAAGAAATTCGATGACGTGGCGCCCATTACCGCCAGTTTCGAGGTCCAGATCCGGATATTTGAATTCCTGTCCGCCCACGGCATTTCCTGCCCGGTCGTGGACGCGTCGGATGTCCTGAAAGCGCCCCGAGCCATGCTGACGGCCCTGTGCCATGCGCTCGGCATTCCTTTTACGGACAAAATGCTTTCCTGGCCGCCGGGGCCCCGGGAAAGCGATGGCGTGTGGGGCCCGCACTGGTACGATGCGGTCACGAAATCCACCGGGTTCAAGCCGTTCGAAGCGCGCCAAATCTCACTGGCGCCGGAGCTTGCAGCCCTCGCACGCACCTGCGCAGGGCCCTATGAATTTCTCCATGAAAGGCGCCTGAAAGCGTAACCGGCTGGCCGGTGTCATCCGGAACAACCCGCCCGTGCGCCTCAGGCCTTATTTGCGAACAAAGCCTCGCCTATATTCGAGGAAGTTGCGCGGGAACGACTTTGGAGCTGAAAGCCGATGTCCGGCCCGGAAACCGAAACACCGCCGGAAACCCCCGGCGAACCGTCCGGCGGACCGTCCCGGCGTCTGCGCCGCATCGGCGCCCGCATGAAACGGATGCCGGGCCTGGGGC
>JBKHIN010000142.1:0-7220 GCA_046538635.1 Alphaproteobacteria bacterium | reverse complement strand
CGGCAGAACTGCGCCGCTGGAATATCGAGATCGACGATTCGGCGGGTCAGCCGCTGGCGGGCACAAGCGCGGGCATCTTTCTGCGCTGTCTGCTGGAGGCCGTGGAATCGCGTTTCGCGCCCGCCGCCCTCTTGGGCCTGCTCAAACACGAGCTGTGCCGGCTGGACATGGCGCCGGAGAAACGGCGCATGGCCGTCTCGGCGCTGGAACGGCGCGCGCTGCGCGGCCTCAAGCCCGCGCCGGGGCTGGACGCGCTCCGCAAGCGCCTCGAACATGCGCGCAAACGCGGGAAGGACGTCGCCGCCCCGCTTACGCTGATTAAAAGGCTGGAAGCGGCCACCGCGCCTCTTGTCCGGCTCGCGGAGCACGGGGCCGCACGCTTGTGCGAACTGGCCCGGGCGCATCTGGAGGCCGCCGACACCCTGGCGGGGACCGGAACCGGCGAGTCCTGGGACGGCGATGACGGCGCGGCGGCACGAGCTTTTCTTGAGGATCTGGCCGCACAGGAGGACGGGCCCGAATGGTCCCTGCCCGAATACGCGGCGGCTGTTGCGCGCTGCCTGCAGGCGCGCGCCGTGCACGCACGCCGCCCCGGCCATCCGCGCCTGTTCATCTGGGGGCCGCTGGAGGCGCGCCTTCAGCATGCGGACGTAATGATCCTGGGCGGCCTCAATGAAGGCACCTGGCCTGCCCCGCCTGCGCCGGACCCGTGGCTCAACCGTCATATGCAGGGCGAACTGGGCCTGCCGGACCCCGAACGGCGAGTGGGCCAGGCCGCGCATGATTTCACGCAATTGGCGAGCGCCGAAGAGGTCTACCTGACCCGTTCGGAAAAGGTGGAGGGGACGCCGCAACTGCCCTCGCGCTGGCTGTTGCGCCTTGACGCGGTGTTGAAGGCTGCGGGGGCCGAAGCCGGCAGCCTCACTCCGGACGAGCCGCTCACTGAAATCTTCAGACAGATGGACCGGCGACGGAAGCGCGAACGCATCGCCGACCCGAGGCCCGCGCCGCCCGCCGAAGCGCGGCCGAAACAGCTTTCCGTCACCGCAGTGGAAACGCTGGTGCGCGACCCCTACGCCATCTATGCCCGCCATGTCCTGAAATTGCGGGCGCTGGAGCCGCTCGAGGGCGAGCCCGGGCCGGGCGAACGCGGCGCCTTTGTCCATGATGCGTTGCGCCGATTCATCGCGCGGTTCCCGGACGGTCTGCCTGCGGATAGATCAGCGGCCCGGGCGGCGCTCTTCGAAGAGGGCGAGGCCGCGCTGAAGCGCGCCATCGGCCCGGAGCGGGTTCATCCGGTGGCGCACCGGTTCTGGCGCGCGCGCTTCGAGGCGGCGGGCGAATGGTTTCTCGACTGGGAATATGCGCGCCGGGCGGCGGGTGCGGCGCCGCTCCTGCTCGAGGCGAAGGGCGCGCTCGATCTCGACGCGGGCCAAGGGTTCACGCTGATCGCCCGCGCGGACCGCATCGACCGGCTGGCGGCGGGCGGCCACGCCATCATCGACTACAAGACCGGCCGCGCGCCTTCCGACAAGGAGGTGGGCGCGGGCTTCGCCCCGCAATTGCCGCTCGAAGGGGCCATTCTGGAAGCGGGCGGCTTCGAGGACGCGGAGGCCGGGGCGGCCCACGCCTTGCTCTATGTCACGCTGGGCGGCGGGCGCACGCCGGGCGAGGAGCGGCCGGTCACGGGCGGGGCCGGTTCGGCCGAAGCCTGCGTAGCAGAGGCGCTGGCGGGCCTGAAATCCCTCATCGCACAGTATCATGATCCGTCAACGCCCTTTCTGTCGCGGCCCCATGTGCAGTTTCTTGCGCATCAGTCGGACTATGACCACCTGGCCCGCGTCAAGGAATGGTCCGCAGGCGGAGAGGAGACGGCAGAATGAGCCCGCCCGTGGACGAACTGACGATTGAAACCCAGCGGCGGGCGGCGAACCCAAAGCGTTCGGCGTGGGTGTCGGCCAATGCGGGCGCGGGCAAGACACGGGTGCTGACGGACCGGGTGGCCCGCCTGCTGCTTGCGGGCGTGGAGCCCGGACGCATTCTCTGTCTCACTTTCACAAAGGCGGCGGCGGCCGAAATGCTGCACCGGCTCTACGCCATGCTGGCCGAATGGGCGGTTCTGCAGCGGGAGGCGCTGGAAGCGGCGCTCACGGAACTGACCGGTGCGCCGCCGGATTCGGCTCAAATGAGCCGTGCGCGGGTTCTTTTCGCGCAAACTCTCGATGCGCCGGGCGGCTTGCGCATCCAGACGATCCATTCCTTTTGTCAGGACCTGCTGAGCCGCTTTCCGCTCGAGGCCGGGGTGACGCCCGGCTTCGAGATTCAGGACGAACGTACGGCGGCGGAACTGCTGCAGGCGGCGCGCGACGCGGTATTCCGCAAGCTGAACGGCGGCGGAGGCCGGACGGCCTTGCCGCTCGAGGGATTGACACGGGATTTCTCGGAATACTCGCTGGCGGCATTCCTGACCGAACTTACGGGCAAGCGCGGCCGTCTCCGTGACGCCCTTTCCGATGCAGGCGGATTGAAGCCCCTGCTCGCCGCCATTCACGACCGGCTGGATACGGACGAAGGCGCCTCGCCCGAGGCGCTGATCGAAGCGGCGTTCAGCGACGGCGCCTTTGCCCTTGCCGAGTTGAGGCAGGCGGCCTCCATCCTGGCGGGAGGCAGCAAGACCGAACAGCAAACGGCCGAGGCCATGCACCCCCTGCTGAGCGCAGCGGAGCGCCCGCCCCATTTCGAACGGTACCGGAGCGCCTTCTTCACGAAGGCGGGAGCGCCGAAAGTCCGCCTTTTGAACAACGGCACGCGCGCCGCCCATCCGCAGACCGCCGCCGCACTGGAGGCGGAACAGGCGCGCCTCGTCGCGCTGGACGAGGCCTGCCGGAGCGCGCGGCTGGCGCAAATGACGGAAACCGCGCTCGGCTTCGCGGACGCCTGGTTCGACGCCTACGAACAGCTCAAGCATGAGCGCGGCGCGCTCGATTACGAGGATCTCATTCTCGAAACGCGCTCGCTGCTCAAATATGCGCCCACCGCCGCCTGGGTTCTGTTCAAGATGGACCAGAGCATCGATCATGTGCTGGTCGACGAGGCGCAGGACACGGCGCCTGAGCAATGGGACGTCATCACCAAGCTGACGGAGGATTTTTTCGCCGGAAAGGGCGCAGAGGGCAGCCGCACACGAACGGTCTTCGCCGTGGGCGACGAAAAGCAATCCATTTACGGCTTTCAGGGCGCAGCCCCCGAACTGTTTCAGGCCACCGCGCGCACCGTGGCGGCCAAGGCCAAGGCCGCGCGCCTGCCCTGGTCGTCCGAAACGCTGGACCTTTCCTTCCGTTCCCTGCCCGCCATTCTGGAGGCGGTGGATCATGTCTTCAGCCGCGAGGAAGCGGCGCAAGGCCTGACCTTCGACGGCGAGCCCGTCAAGCACCGGGCCTGGCGGGGCGAGGGCACGGGGCTTGTGGAGGTCTGGCCGCTCATCAAGCCCGAAAAGGCGGAGGAGCGCCCCGCCTGGGACGCCCCGCTCGACCGGCCGTCCACGGACGATCCCAAGGCGATGCTCGCGGCGCGCATCGCCGATGCCGTGCAGGGCTGGCTGGAATCGGGCGAGAGCGTCCATGGCGGAGACGCGGATACGCCGCTGCGGCCCGTGCGCCCCGGGGATATCCTGATACTGGTGCGCCGCCGGGAC
This sequence comes from Alphaproteobacteria bacterium, assembly GCA_046538635.1. Classification (GTDB taxonomy): domain Bacteria; phylum Pseudomonadota; class Alphaproteobacteria; order JAJFIK01; family JAJFIK01; genus JBKHIN01. The sequence goes on along the minus strand of JBKHIN010000142.1, from coordinate 3,526 downwards.
CGGCTGGTGGACGAGATGATCCGTGCCTTCCGGGAGCGGAACATCCCCGTCGCCGGAACGGATCGCCTCTCGCTCACTGATCACATCGCGGTCATGGACCTGATGGCGGCGGCGCAAACGGCGCTTCTGCCCGAAGACGATCTCACGCTTGCCGCGCTGCTGAAAAGCCCGCTCTGCGGCCTTGATGACGACGCCCTGTTCGATCTTGCGCATGACCGTGAAGGCTCGCTCTGGCAGGCGCTGCAGGGTGGAAACAGCGGACCGGCACAGAGGGCCCGGGCGCTCGTGGCATGGCTGATCGAGCACCGGGATTTAAGGCCCTTCGATTTTTTCAGCCGCCTGCTGACGGAAAGAGAGGGCCGGGCCGCCCTGCTGGCGAGGCTGGGGCCCGACGCCGCCGACCCGATCGAGGAATTCCTCAATCAGGCGCTCGCCTTCGAGCGCAGCCATACCCCCGCGCTTCAAGGCTTTTTGCACTGGATGGGCAGCACCGAGGTTCAAGTCAAACGCGAGATGGACCAGCGGGCGGATGAAGTGCGTATCATGACCGTGCACGGCGCGAAGGGCCTGCAATCGAACGTGGTCATCCTGCCCGATACCTGCACGGTGCCGACTGCCCGGAATGATCCGTCCCTGCTGACGCTGCCGGCGGGCGAAGATGCTCTTCCGGCGGAACTTCCGGTCATGGCGCCGGTCAAGGCGGATGACTGCGCGGCAACATCAGAGGCCCGCGCCGCATATGCGCGCAAGCGCGATGCGGAATTCCGCCGCCTGCTCTACGTGGCGCTGACGCGCGCGCGGGACCGCCTCTATGTCTGCGGCTATGAGACGGCGGGCCGGTCGCGTTCCGATTCCTGCTGGTACGATTTGGTCCGTGACGCGCTCGCGCCCCATGCGCGCGAGACGCCCGGCGTCTTCGGCGAACCGGTGCTGCGGCTGGGCGAGGCGCCGCCCCCGGCGCTGCCTGAAGGGGAAGACAAGCCGTCCGAACCCGCCACGTTCCCTCTCTGGGCGGATCGTCCGCCGTCCGTTGCGGAAACGGCGCCGCGGCGGTTGCCGCCTTCGGCGCTGGCGGCAAGCGGGCATACCCGAACATCGGCGTCCGCCGAACAGGCGGCGGTTGACGCGGCGCAGCGGGGCACGCTCATCCACCGGCTGCTGGAACTCCTGCCCGCCCTGCCCGCCGCAGACCACCGGGCGGCGGCGGAACGGCTGGTCGGCGTCCATGCCCCCGGTCTTCCGTCCGAAGAGCGCGAGCGCCTGGTCGCCGAAACCCTGGCCGTGCTGAACGATGACCGGTTCGCGCCGGTCTTCGGCCCGGGCAGCCTGGCCGAGGTGGCCGTCGCGGGAACCCTGCCCGAATTCGGCCCCGGCTTCGCCCTCGACGGCCGGATCGACCGTTTGCTCGTCACAAAAACGCGAATTCTGGCGGTGGACTTCAAGACCGGCGCGATCCCCGATGAGAATCTCATTCCGGAGGAGTATGTGGCGCAGATGGCCGCCTACCGGGCGCTTTTGCGCCGGATCTGGCCGGACCGGGAGGTGGAATGCGCGCTGCTGTGGACGCGCGGTCCGGCGCTCACTTCCCTGCCCGGGGAGCGCATGGACGCGGCCCTTCGGGCGGCGGCGGCACGCCTGGCGGCGGCTTGACGGTTCCCGGCCCCGTCCCTAGATTCCCCGCACCGGTCGTGACGGGCGGGGCTGCCCCGCCGGGATCATTGCGGCGCAGAGGCCGCCGTTTCGGAGAAAGGCAGGTTATCATGGCGACCAAAGAGGTAAGCGACGACAGCTTCGAGCAGGACGTTCTGCAGTCGGATCACGCCGTCGTCGTCGATTTCTGGGCCGAATGGTGCGGACCGTGCAAGCAGATCGGCCCGGCGCTGGAGGAGATCGCCTCCGAAATGGGCGGCAAGATTACGGTCGCGAAACTGAATATCGACGAAAACCCCAATACGCCGATGAAATACGGGGTACGCGGAATTCCTACCCTGATGCTGTTCAAGGACGGCCAGGTTGCGGCGACCAAGGTGGGCGCCCTGCCCAAGAGCAAGATTCTGGAGTGGATCGAACAGTCGATCTGACATCAAATCGCAGGGCGGGTAGAGCGCCGGCGAAACCTGCCCCGCATGCTACTCCTCCATCCCCAGCGCTTCGGCCGCGAGATAGAGCGAGCCGGTAATCAGCACCCGGGCGCCGCCCGTGTCGGCGGCGGCGTTGAGCACATGCTCCATCGCTTCCTGAAGGTTTTCCGCGGGAAGCGCGGCGATCCCCGCCTTTTCGGCCGCCGCGGTCACGTCGCGCGCGCTGCGGGAGGTAGGCTGATTCGGAACGGGCACGCCGATCACGCGCCGCGCCAGTCCGGTGAAGGCCGCCAGAAAGCCGTCGATGTCCTTGTTCTGCAGCATGCCGAGGATCAGGAACAGGGGCATGGGCGCCCGCTCCTCGATGTCGGCCATTGCCTCGGCGAGCGCGCGTGCACCGAGGGGATTGTGCGCACCGTCATACCAGACCTCGACCGCATCGTCGTTGCCGAAGACGCGGAACGCCAGTTCGGTAAGGGGAGAGTTGCGCACCCGCTCCAGCCGGCCCCGCCAGCGCGCCCGGCGCAGGCCCCGGGCGAGCGTATCCTCAGCAATGCCGAAACGATTCAGCGCCCGAAGGCAGGCAATCGCGGTGCCCGCATTGGCAATCTGGTGACGGCCCTGAAGGCGCGGCAGCGGCAGGTCCAGAAGGCCGCTTTCATCCTGATAGACCAGGCGGCCATGTTCTTCGTGGGCGGAGAATTCCTGTCCCCAGATGATGAGCGGCGAGCCGGTCTTTTCCGCGTGCTGCTCGATCACCCGGCGCGCCGCATCCTCCTGGGGGCCGACCACGCACGGTACGCCCGCTTTCAGAATGCCCGCCTTCTCGCGCGCGATCAGTTCAAGCTCGTGCCCCAGGAAATCCTGATGATCCCGGGAGACGGGCGTGATCACCGTCAGCGCCGGGCGGTCCACCACATTGGTGGCGTCGAAACGCCCGCCAAGGCCGGTTTCCAGCAGCACGGCGTCGGCCGGCGTGTGCGCAAAAACATGAAAGGCCGCCGCCGTGGTGATCTCGAAAAAGGTGATCTCCTGCCCTTCATTGGCCTGCTCACAGGCATTGAGCGCGTCCACCAGCGCCTGCTCGCCGATTTCCTCGCCCGCCACCACGATGCGCTCATGGAAGCGGCGCAGATGGGGCGAGGTGTAGGCATGGACGCGCTTGCCCCCTGCTTCCAGGCAGGCGCGCAGGAAGGCGATCACCGATCCCTTGCCGTTCGTGCCCGCCACGTGAATCACGGGCGGCAGGTTTCCTTGAGGGTTGCCCAGAGCACCGAGAAGGCGCTCGATCCGGTCCAGCGCCAGATCGATGGATTTGGGATGCAGCGTCATCAACCGCGCGAGCACGTCGCCACTGTCCTGCGAAGGCCCGCGGGCCGGAGGAGCGGATGGGTTCATTCAGCCGCGTCTTTCAGGACGTCCTCTCCATCGGCCGGACGTTCCGC
>JBKHIN010000141.1:0-7248 GCA_046538635.1 Alphaproteobacteria bacterium | reverse complement strand
CATCTGTGCCAAATCGGCAAGGGTGGGGAGCACATCGCTGCTTCGTCCATCGTTCAATTGACTCGCGCCCCCTCGGCCCTATCATCGCTCGCACGCTCCGCGCCCGTTGGGAAACGCGTGCGGAGAGGCCATATCAGACGATCCCTGCGGGAGAGATCGCCCCGGACTGCGAACCGGGGCGGCGCCGAAGGAGCAACCCGCCCGAAAACTCTCAGGCAAAAGGACCGCAGGGGGATGAGACTCTGGAAAGCAGGGCTTCGCCGTCATTGCGCGAAGGCCTCACCGAAGGGGTAAGCGGCTTCCGAAGCGTTGGCCGCGAATTCTCTCAGGTACCCTGACAGAGGGGCGGCGGCGACCGGCCTGGGCCGGCGCGGCCGGACCAGACGCCGCACGAGGCGGCCACGTCAGAGGATGCCGGGGAGGCCGGATATGGCCGGAAACGCAGATCTTCAAAAAACACCGTTGCACCCGCTGCATGTGAGCCTGGGCGCCAGAATGGTGCCTTTCGCCGGTTATGACATGCCGGTGCAATACAAGCTGGGCGTCCTCAAGGAGCATTTGCACACGCGGGCTTCGGCGGGCCTGTTCGATGTCTCCCATATGGGCCAGGCGGTGCTCGAAGGGCCCGATTTCGAGACGGTGGCGCGGGCACTGGAAGCGCTGGTGCCGGGCGATATCCTCGCCCTCAAGCCGGGCCGCATGCGCTATACGCTGTTGCTTAACGGCGAGGGCGGCATTGTCGACGACCTGATGGTGACCCGAGATGCGGACGAGAGCGCGGGACGCCTGTTCCTCGTCGTGAACGCGGCGCGCAAGACCGTGGATCTTCCCCTGATCGAGAGTGCCCTGCCCGATGGGGTTTCGCTGCGGCGGCTGGGAAGTGCGCTGCTCGCCCTGCAGGGGCCGGAGGCCGAGGCCGTGCTGGCGCGCTTCATTCCCGAGGCGGCCGAAATGGCGTTCATGAGCGCACGGCCCTCGCCCATGTTCGGACAGGAGGTGCTGGTCAGCCGCTCCGGCTATACGGGCGAGGACGGGTTCGAAATTTCCGTGCCCGCCGAGGCCGCGGAAGAGATTGCCCGCGCGCTCCTCGATTCGCAGCGGGTCGAACCCATCGGGCTGGGGGCGCGTGATTCGCTTCGGCTGGAGGCGGGATTGTGCCTCTATGGCCACGACATCGATGAAACCACCACGCCGGTGGAGGCCGGTCTTGCGTTCACAATCGGCAAACGCCGGCGGGAGGAGAAGGATTTCCCGGGCGCCCACCGGATCCTGCCCCAGCTCGCCTGCGGGGCGGGGCGCAAGCGCGTGGGCCTGCGTCCGGAAGGCCGCGCGCCGGCCCGCGAGGGCGCGGAAATCACGGACGAAGGCGAGAAGGTCATCGGGCGGGTGACCAGCGGCACGTTCGGCCCATCGGCGGGCGGCCCGGTCGCCATGGGCTATGTGCCGCCGGAATATGCCGAGCCCGGAACATCCGTCGGCGTCATCATTCGCGGACGCAGGCATGAGGCGCGGGTCAGCGAAATGCCGTTCGTGCCGCACCGTTACCGGCGGTCCGCGGCCAAACCGGTTCAAACCAGGGAGGCGAAGAGCCGATGAGCGAGATCAGGTTCACAAGGGATCATGAATGGGTGCGCGTTGACGGCGGCACGGCGGTGGTGGGCATTACCGAATATGCCGCGCAGCAACTGGGCGACGTGGTGTTCGTCGAATTGCCGGAGGTCGGGCGCAGCCTTGCCCAGGGCAAGGAGGCGGCGGTCGTGGAATCGGTCAAGGCGGCGAGCGACGTCTATGCACCGCTTTCCGGCGAGGTGACCGAGGCCAATACGGCGCTCTCGGACGATCCGGCTGCGGTCAACGAGGAACCGCAGGGCAAGGGCTGGTTCTTCAAGCTGTCCGTGAAGGACGAGGGCGAGTTGTCCAAACTGATGGACGAGGCGGCCTACAAGGATTACGTGGCCAGCCTCGACTAGAAGCGAGGGAAAAGGAGCGAGAGCAGATGCGAGAGCTGAGAGAGACCCGGGTCGCAGCGTTCTCCCGCTCCTCGCTTCTCTCCCCTCATTTTTCTTCCACATGAACGGAAACACACAGGCACAGACGAGGACCTGAATGCGCTATCTGCCGCTCACGGACGAAGACCGGTCGGCCATGCTGAAGCGGATCGGAGTGTCCGGAATCGACGATCTGTTCCGGGACGTTCCGCACGCCGCGCGCCTCGACGGGCTCGTGGATCTGCCGCACCACAAGGGCGAACTGGAGGTGGAACGCGAACTGGGCGCCCTGGCCGCGCGCAACCGGGCGGCGGGCGACGGGCCCTTCTTTCTGGGCGCAGGGGCCTACCGGCACCATGTTCCGGCGAGCGTGGACCACATCATTCAGCGCTCGGAGTTCCTCACCTCCTACACGCCCTATCAGCCCGAAGTGGCGCAGGGCACCACGCAATATCTCTTCGAATTCCAGACGCAGGTGGCGCTGATCACCGGCATGGAGGTGGCGAACGCGTCCATGTATGACGGTTCCACCGCCGCCGCCGAAGCGGTGGCGATGGCGCACCGGGTCACGCGGCGGCGCAAGGCGGTGCTCTCGGGCGGTCTGCATCCGCACTACCGGGCCGTCATCGAGACCCATGCGCGAATTCTGGGCGACGAGGTGGCGGCGGGCGCGCCCGCGCCGGAGGGCCAGGAAAACCTGATCTCCCGGATCGACGGGGAAACCTCCTGCGTGGTCGTTCAGACGCCCAGCTTCTTCGGCAATGTCCATGATCTGCGCCCGCTTGCCGAGGCCGCGCACGAAAAGGGCGCGCTGCTGATCGCCGTGGTGACGGAAGCGGTGTCGCTGGGCGCCCTCAGATCGCCGGGCGAGATGGGCGCCGACATCGTGGCGGCGGAAGGCCAGAGCATCGGCAACAGCCTGAACTTCGGGGGGCCCTATGTGGGCCTGTTCGCCACGCGCCGGAAATTCGTGCGCCAGATGCCGGGACGCGTTTCGGGCGAGACCGTCGATCAACAGGGCCGGCGCGGCTATGTGCTCACCCTTGCCACGCGGGAGCAGCATATCCGCCGGGAAAAGGCGACCAGCAATATCTGCACGAATTCCGGCCTGTGCGCGCTCGCCTTCACGGTACACATGGCGCTTCTGGGTGAGGACGGGTTCCGCCGGCTGGCCCTGCTCAATCATCAGTCCGCGGTGCAACTGGCCGAACGGCTGGAGGCCGTTCCCGGCGCCGAGCTGGTAACGCCGCAGTTCTTCAACGAATTCACGCTGCGCTTGAACCGGCCCGCGGCGGAGGTTGTCGATGCGCTCGCCGAGTGCGGCGTTCTGGGCGGCGTGCCGGTTTCCCGGCTGATCCCGGGCGACGATACGGTACAGGATCTTCTGGTGGTCGCCGCCACCGAGACGAACACGGACGAGGATCGCGCGGCCTATGAGAGCGCGCTGAAGGAGGTGCTGGCATGAGCGCGAACGGAACCGCATTTGCCCGCAAGCGGGAACGTGAAGCGGCCACGGCCTCCGGCCACCGGGCGCTGCAACAGGAGGAGCCGCTGCTGTTCGAGCTGGGGCGGCCGGGCCGTTGCGGCGTCGATCTTCCGGAGCCGGATAAAAAAGTGGCGTCCCGCCTCGGCGGCCTGGCGCGCGAAGGGGAGATCGGCCTGCCCGGCCTGTCGGAGCCCGAAGTGATGCGCCATTTCGTGCGCCTCAGCCACAAGAACTATTCCATCGACACGGGGCCCTTCCCGCTGGGCTCGTGCACCATGAAGCACAATCCGCGCCTCAACGAGCGTCTGGCGCGGCTGCCGGGATTTGCCGATCTGCACCCCCTTCAGCCGGAACAGACGGTGCAGGGCGCGCTGGAGCTGATGGACAGGCTCGCCCACTGGCTCAAGGTGCTCACCGGCATGCCGGCCATCGCGCTGTCGCCCAAGGCGGGCGCGCATGGGGAACTGTGCGGCATGATGGCGATCCGGGCGGCCCTGGAGGCGCGCAACGATCCGCGCAGCCGGGTTCTGGTGCCGGAGTCCGCCCACGGAACGAACCCGGCCACGGCCGCGGCCCTCGGCTATGAGGTGGATTCCATCCCCACCGACAATTCGGGCCGGGTTCATGTCGCGGCGCTCAGGGAGAAACTGGGCTCCGACGTCGCCGGCATCATGCTCACCAATCCCAACACCTGCGGCCTGTTCGAACCGGAGATCATCGAGATTGCCGAAGCGGTTCACGAGGTGGGCGGCTTCTTCTATTGCGACGGCGCCAATCTGAACGCCATCATGGGGCGCGTGCGGCCCGGCGACCTGGGCATCGACGCCATGCACATCAATCTGCACAAGACGTTTTCGACGCCCCATGGCGGCGGCGGGCCGGGCTCGGGGCCGGTCGTGCTTTCCGAACCGCTGGCGCCCTTCGCCCCGCTGCCCTTCGTCGTTCACGGGAAGGACGGATTCCGGCTGGTGGAGAATGAGGGCGAAGGCGGCGATGCGCCCTTCGGCCGGCTGACGGTCTTTCACGGCCAGATGGGCATGTTCGTCCGTGCGCTCGCCTATATGATGAGCCACGGGTCGGACGGCCTGCTTCAGGTGGCCGAGGACGCAGTGCTCAATGCGAATTACATCATGGCCTCGCTGAAGGACGTGATGACGCCTTCCTTCGAAGGACCGTGCATGCATGAATGCCTGTTCGACGACCGGTTCCTGAAGGACTCGGGCGTTTCGACGCTCGATTTCGCCAAGGCGCTGATCGACGAGGGCTTTCATCCGATGACGATCTATTTCCCGCTGGTGGTCCACGGCGCCATGCTGATCGAGCCCACGGAAACGGAGTCGCGGGCGGAGCTGGACCGGTTCATCGGCTCCATGCGCGCGCTTGCGGAAGCGGCGCGCCGGGGCGAGACGGCACGGTTCGAGGGCGCGCCGCGCTTTGCGCCCCGCAACCGGCTTGACGAGACCACGGCGGCGCGCAAGCCGGTGCTGCGCTGGCGGGCGGAAGACCGGAGGGCGAAGGCGGCGGAATAGCTGCCTGCGCCGATGCGGCTTCACTTGCGCAGCCAGCGCCCCAGGAGGTGATCGAGGGAAACGGCGCCTGCGCCGCGGATCACCAGATAGAGCAGAAGGAAGACCCAGAGCGCGCGCTGATCGAGGATCGCAGCACCCGACAAGCGGTCGAACCAGCTTCCGATCGTTTCCTGCTCGACGCCGTGGAAAGCGATGTCCACATAGCTTTGCACCAGCGTGAAAACGATCATGCCCAGCGCCGCGAGACGCGTGAACAGCCCGGCCACGATCAGGAGCGGCAGAAAGAACTCCGCATAGGTCCCGGCCACCACCATCAATCCGTAGGGGAAGAAGGGAACTTGCGACACGTCGTAACCGTGGGCCTCGACCGCTTGCGGGACGATCTGGAACCAGGCGTTGTCGCCGATGGTGAAGAAGCCGCCCAGCCCTTCGCCCACCTTGGTGGACGCCGAATTCAGGTAATAGACGAGCAGCACGGCCGCAAAGGTGAAGCGGGCGAGCAGGCTGGTGAACCACGGGTCCAGGCTGCGCTCGATGGCGCCGAAGGCGCGCGTATGCACTGAAATCAGATTGCCGATCATCTTGTTTCCCCTTGGCTCAACGGAGGCCTGCGTGCGGAGTGCGTCTTCAGTTCCCCGCCTCCGTCGTTCCCCCTGTTGTTTGAATGGCGAACGCGGTGAAGGCGCCTGCCTGGATCAGAATGCCCATGGCCGTGCCCAGGTCGAATTCGGCCCCGCCGGCGCAGACCTCCTCCATGGCCTCCGCCAGAGTGCGGCCGGTTTTCAGCGCCGCGAGAAAACCGTTCGTCCCCGGAGGCACACGCCACACCTGCACCTCCATCCCGGGACGGACGATCAGGGTTTCCTCTCCGCCCTGACGGAGGTCGATCTCCGGCATCTCCCCGTCCTGCTGATGGGCCTCCCAGATGGTGCAGACAGGCCAGGGCGAGGCGACGCAGCCCAGGGACGGGTGGCAGGTGAAGACCGCCGAGGCATACTCCTCAGGCGGAATGGTGGACAGGGATTCCGCCTTCAGAGGCCGGGCGTCCGGCGCATGATAAGCATTCAGCCAGGCGCGCTCGATGCGGGCCACATCCGGCAGATAGGGTTCCCGGTGCACCGACTCGTAGCGCTCCAGGAACCCGGGAAAGGAATGGCCGTAATCGGCGAGTACGGGAGAGGCCGGCGGCTCGGCACGGATATATTCGCGCGCCAGCCCGGCGAAGAATTCCCCGCCCACCAGCGCCTTGACGACTGGGTAGATGTCCGCCAGCGCCTCGATCAGGCTGTGCATGACGTTGTTGCGGTACACGTCGAGGCCCGCATCCACGCGTCCGGCATCGCCCTCGAACAGATGGGGCCGGCGTTCCGGGTCGAGCAGTGCGGCGGCGAATTCGTCCGTAAAGGCGGCATGTTCAGGCATCGGCGGAGACCCCCGGGCGAAGCTCCGCCTGCGGCCGGTGCGCCGCCAGTATGCGTTCGGCGCGCATGGCCTCGTCATACAAAACAGAGAATTCGGGAACGTCCGTGTCCCATTCGATGAGGGTGGGGCGCGGGCCGATGCGCGCGATCACCCGTTCATAGAGCGCCCAGACTTGCCGCTTCACATGGCTGCCGTGATCATCGACGCGGATTTCCACTTCGCCCCGCCGGTCGATGGCATGGCCCGCCAGATGAATCTCGCCCACCAGTTCGCCGGGCACCGCGTCAAGATAGGCTTCAGCTTCCAGCCCGTGGTTGCAGGCGGTGACATAGACATTGTTGACGTCCAGAAGCAGGCCGCAGCCCGTACGGGCGCAGGCGGCGGTGAGGAATTCGAGTTCCTCCATCGTCGAGCCGCGGGGGCTTAGATAGGTGGACGGATTCTCCACCAGAATCGGCCTCCCGATCCGCGTCTGCACCTCGTCGATCCGGGCGCGGAAATGATCCAGGGTTTCCTCCGTATAGGGCAGGGGCAGGAGGTCGTTGAAAAAGGCCGCCCCATGCGCCGCCCAGGCCAGATGTTCGGACACCAGCCCCGGCGCGTAGCGCGCGATCACCCCGGCGAAACGCTCCAGATGCGCCGGGTTCAACGGCGTGGAGCCGCCCAGCGACATGCCCACCCCGTGCACGGACAGGGGATAGAGGGCGCGCACATCCTCAAGGGCGCGGTGCGGCGGCCCGCCCGCCCCCATATAATTTTCCGCATGTACCTCGAACCAGCCGAGATCGGGCCGGTTCTCCAGCACGTGCGGGATATGTTGCGC